>DYPB01000153.1 GCA_020720185.1 Flavobacterium psychrophilum
TTGAGATTTTAGGGATTTCATAATTTTATTTAATTCAAATATTACATTATCTATTTTTTGTGATATTTTTTTCGTCTCCGATTCATCAAAATAATTTATTTTATTTCCATATATTAAATGGTTTTTGGTTTCAAAAGCACTTCCACGAGAGTAAATATAAAATTTTGTTTTATCTAAATTAGAACTTCGTCCAAAACCTTCAGCAATATTTGCACTAATTGACAATCCTGATCTTCTAATTTGGCTGGTCAGACCATAATCTTCAGATTTTGGTAGATTAATTGTAATTTGAAAAATATCTGTTGCAATTTCCATGGCAATTTTCCAAACATTCATTTCTTCAAAACTATTAAACATCATATTCTTAAACTTTTATAAACTCAACCTCACTCTAAACCTCAACCTTTTTCAAAACAAAACACACGCCCCAAGTTTCTTCTGAAGCAGGTTTTTCTGTCAAAAACTCCTCTGTATGGATCATTTCAAATCCTGTTAATCTTGCAATTAAATCAATTTCTGGGATAGAAAAATGTCGCATTGGATGCAATTCGTTCAAAACTTCAACTTGATTTGTTTTTTTATCGGTTATAATTACTTCAAAATTAACATTGACAATATTTTGACTGGTAACTATTTCTGATTGTGCAATTCGGGTAATTTGAACCTCGTTATTTTCTAATTTTCTAACTCTGGTCTCGGGTTTTTGATGATAAACGGCTGGTGTGTACCAAACATCGAATATGAAAATTCCGCCGTCTTCCAAATGATTGTAAGTGTTTTTGAAACATTGAATTAACAAATCATTATCGGTCAAATAGCTCAAAACATGGAATAATGAAATGGTACAATCAAACTTTTTATTTACAGTTGTTGTAACAATATCTCCAACGGTAACATCAAAATTTGTAATGTTTTTCAAATCAGATTCTGCTGCCATATCAGCACTTCGTTCTATTCCTGAAACCTGGAAACCGTTGGCACAAAAATATTGAGCGTGGTTGGCACTACCCGACCCAAGTTCTAAAATAGTTTTAGCTGTTGGTGCAAATTGTTTTATTTTTTTTATTACAAAATCACTCTCGGCTTTATAATCTTTGTTTTTATAAAGCAGGTCGTAGTATTTGCTGTATTGCTTGAAGTTCATTTTTTAAGATTATCGGTTGTCAGTTATTCGTATTGTTTTCTGTTTTCAAATAAATGAAAAATTTTTGTGCTGTTTCTTGAAGTATCGGTGTCATTAATAAGGCCTCTTCATACAACGATTGAAATTCAAGATGTGAATATTCATGGACTGCTTGATTGCGGAAACTTTTTAAGTCTAATAGTCTTTCGGTATCGTCAATGACTCCCATCTTTTCTAATAAATTTAATCTGTCTATAAAAAACAGTTGGTCTTCGCCTTTCAATTTAAAATATCCTTTGACGATTTGTTGAAAAAAAACATCTGAATTTCGGGTTAATTTGATAATCAAAGCATCAAAAGCTTCGGTTTCTTCAAATATATAATTCTCTTTTAATCCAATTTTTAGACAATGCTGGTATGATTTCTCCAATCCATTCATGGCATGCAAAAACGAATTACATGATTCTTGATAAGCTATTTTAAAAGATTGGTTCATGTAGTTAAAGGTTGTGCATAACTTAAAATATGCTTTTTAAATTCACTTTCGTCATTATTTTCAAAGTTTACAACATCTAATTTTTGAGTCCCAAATTTTGAAAAGAAAGCCATTTTCATTTTAAATATTTCGGTATGTCGTATTTTATTTTCTGATAAAACTAAAATATCAATATCGCCACCTTTTTTTGAATCATCAACCCTTGAACCAAAAAGATAAGTTTTTTTTAATTATTTTTTTGCTTAAATATATAAAACGAGACCTCGTAAATTCAAATTTATTGTTATTTAAATTCAAGAAGTAAAAAACCGCCTTTAAATAATATAAAATAGATTTATAATACATACCACCGTCAGCAAATTTTTGTGAAACAAAAAGCATGTGCTTAGAAAAAGTTTTGTTTCCACAATAAAATAAAATATCTTTTTTGTAATTTTTAAAAAAAAATGCCCAACCCGTTGCAACTGCTTTTTTGTTTTTTGTCATTGAATTTGCAGCTCCAATAATTTGCGAAAGGTGCATTTTAACAACACTAAAAGAATATTTTTTTGTAAGTCTGAAACAAAAATCATCGTCTTGGCATATTTTATATTTTGTATCAAAACTGCCAATATCAATAACGGCAACTTTTTTTGCCGTTATTGTTATCATTGAAGATAAAAATCCTTGATCCAATACTTCAGCATATTTATTTTCTCCTTCAAGCGACCACATTCTACTATTTACAAGACTACAATATGCAAAACCGATATTTGGATTTTTAGAATAAGTTTTGGACATTTCTAAAAGATATTCTGGTAACCAAATATCATCACTATCCAAAAATGCTAAATAGTCATATTTTGAATTTTGAATTCCTTTGTTTAATGCTGCGTTTTGCCCTTGGTTATAATTTTGTTTGATTATTTTAATTCTATCGTCATTAATGTCCTGAATTACTTTTACACTTTGATCCGTTGATGCGTCGTCAATAACGATTATTTCAAAAAAATTATGTTTTTGAGATAAAATACTTTCTATAGTTCTTTTTATAGTGTCTTGCCTGTTATAACAGGTTACAATGCATGAGAAATAAATCATTATTTATATTTTAAAATTATTTTATTAGGATTCTATTAAGATAATATTTGGCAACAAAAAAATTTTGTTTTGCATTAAGAAATAGTAATATTTCAAAATTTTTATACGCTTTTTTTTGTTTAAAAAATCTTAATAAAAGTTCGTTTGATTTTTTATCTATAAAATCATCAAACTTAATTTTATTGAAATTATTTTGTTTTGTGTTTTGTGTTTTTAATTCTTTGAACCAATTTAATAAAACAAAAAATTGCTTTTTTTCTAAAACCGCTCCTTTAAAATAGCTTATAATTACATCGTCTGAAGTAATTACTGAATCAAAATTAAACTGTTTAAAATAATTTAATTTGGTGTTTATAAATATTTTATATTGTTGTTCTTTTTTTGTGAAAGATATGTTATTGCTGTGTATTCTATAAAAAACAGTTGGTCTTCGCCTTTCAATTTAAAATATCCTTTGACGATTTGTTGAAAAAAAACATCTGAATTTCGGGTTAATTTGATAATCAAAGCATCAAAAGCTTCGGTTTCTTCAAATATATAATTCTCTTTTAATCCAATTTTTAGACAATGCTGGTATGATTTCTCCAATCCATTCATGGCATGCAAAAACGAATTACATGATTCTTGATAAGCTATTTTAAAAGATTGGTTCATGTAGTTAAAGGTTGTGCATAACTTAAAATATGCTTTTTAAATTCACTTTCGTCATTATTTTCAAAGTTTACAACATCTAATTTTTGAGTCCCAAATTTTGAAAAGAAAGCCATTTTCATTTTAAATATTTCGGTATGTCGTATTTTATTTTCTGATAAAACTAAAATATCAATATCGCCACCTTTTTTTGAATCATCAACCCTTGAACCAAAAAGATAAGTTTTATTAGTGGCATTATTTGTTTGCCAATAGTTATAAATAAATTTTTTTTGTTCACTAGAAATTCTCATACTCGGTTTTCCGTTGTCGGTTATTTATTTTCGGTTGCTAAAATCTGCAATCTTATTTTATAATTACTTGGTTGTCTTCAATAGTATCAAACCGTACTTTGTCTCTTTCGCCACAATATGGTCCTTGTTTTACTTCAATAATTTCGCTATTTTCCAGCATTTTAAAACCGTGTCCGCCATCAGCAAGTAAAATTACATCACCTGTTGAAACTATAGTGCTTTCTATATATTTTTGTTCATTATTATAAAAATCTACCCTTACTTTGCCTGATTTTATTAACAAAACTTCTTGAGTTAAATGCACCTCTCTGGGTACTATATTGTGTCGGTGTGGTGGAATTACATAGTCTTTTGCACGATTCATATACCCCAATTGTTGCGAGTCATTGTCGTTTGTAAAAAATTCTATGCCGTCTTTTTT
>DYPB01000154.1 GCA_020720185.1 Flavobacterium psychrophilum
AAAAATACCTAGCTTGTCAAATGTTTACAAGATGCAGTTTACAGGGGGCTTACGTATCATTTGAGAAAAACTTATCATAATTATCCAAAAAGAAAGTCATTAGTTTTAATTCAACTTCTATATCTTTTTGTATTAATACTTTTCTCGTTTCTTCCTTTTTCATTTCTAATTCCGCATTTTTTGAAACAATATTGTAATAATTTACAGCAAACCCAATTATGGAAGAAACTAATGTTAAAACTATTGTAATATAAGCAATTAGTCGCTTATTTGTTTTATCAAAGTTTTTTATTTGCAATTGCAGCAACTTGTTTTCAAGTTGTTTTTTCTCTAATTCAACTTTTTCTTTTTCTAATTGATTATCCATATAATTTAATTTATTAGTTTGTTAATTTGTATCGTCATGCAAATTGCAGGTAACGAACAGCCACTTGCGGCGGTTTTGCAGTGCGCGTCGGCTTTTTTGAGCGTTGGGAAAACTGCAAAACTGAACGCAAAGTGGCATGTTAGCAACTTTAATTTTTGTCTTTAATCTTCAAAATATACAGTAAAAGCAAACTTTTTGATAGGATTTAATTCTTCAAAATCATTATCTTTATAAATCCACCTGATAAGCGATACGCCTTTTATGATTTTCCGCATTCTTAATGTAACAGGATCAAGATACCATTCTTCATGAAATAAAATAGATTTTATACTTCTTGGATTAAATGTTGTTTCAACTACTTGCTTTTCTGTCCTACTTTCCCCAGTGTTTTCGATGACTTCAACTTGAACAGTATCTTTGTGGATACCCAAATTATCTCTAATTTGTTCTATGTTCATTATTTTTTGGTTTTGATTATAAGCAGGATATTTCTGTTTAAGTACTTTATCCACAATTAATTCCAGAAATCTTGTGATCCCAAAATCATTCAAATAGGGTGTGTAAAGACTGATTAAGTCATAATCATTTTCATTGGCCAATTTTCTAAATGAATTATAAGTTGTTACTTGATTGTTAGTATTTTCGGAAAGGGAAAAATGATTATTTAGAAAATACTCATAAGTTATTGTATTGGTATGAATCATTCTTTTGTCTGATTTGATAATTTCTTTCTTTTTCACAATAGTATCAATAAATAAAAATGTTTTGTTAAACATTGGTCTTTTTAAAGAAAAATCATCGTCTCTATAATATTTTCTTATTGGTGTAAAGCCAATAACTTTTTTGGTCATTTTAAACGGTTTTTCGGTTAATAACCATTCTTCAAAAAAATTCATACCAAATAGTTCAGTAGTATCAATGTTTTGAACTATCGAAACTACTTTCTCATTTCCTAAACTATCTGTTAACAATCCCTGACTAATTTTATAGCCTAATCTTTCTTTAACTAAATTAATATTAAGTAATTGCCGTTTTGTATAAATATAATAAATCGGGTAATCATAGTTTGGATTGTAAAGGTTTATTTTGTAAATGGAAATCGAATTTAAAATATTCTTAAATAAATCATTTTCACTTGTATTTTCAACTGTAAATACTTTCAAACTATCAGGGCAATCACCTATAAATGGTTGTAAACAAGGTTTTAAAGGGACTACATAATCAACCAATAAATTTTCTGGCATTAATAAGTTATTACCTTTATAAAAAGGGTTTTGCCCAAAACTTATTGATTGCGCCAAAACGAACACTGAAAACCAAAACATTTTTAATTTCATAGATTTATTAATTTTTAGAAGCCTACTTGTATGCGGCATTGGCGATCCGTTGTTAGCAATCTTGTTTTAGTACTTGCTTTCGTGAAAAAAATTGCGGCAGTTGCCTTTTTTTATGTGCGTCAGCCCCGTGCCTCTGGAAAAATGCTCAACTGGACACAAATTATGTGTTCGTAACTATTTTCATTATCAAGCATATAACTATTTTATAATTATCAGTCCTTTATACAGCGAACAGAAACTGCATCAACAGGAAAGAAGCCATTATCAACGGCATTTCTAAGACTGTCGCTTAATTCAATACCTTTACAAAATTGACGCCATTTCCCAGTATTTTTGGTGCTACTCCAAAAGTAGCTATTGTGTCCCATATCAAGGAACAAATCTGTTTTATCATGACGCATGCCAGCTGGCATTGCTGTAAAACCGCTACTATTATCAGCACCAATATTTGGTTTTAACCAATGGATTGTACCTTTCTCTTTCATTTTACCACCTGCAACACTAATACCACCAAGATAATCAATCAATTGTGTCCATTCTACATCACTTGGTAAATGCCAACCTGTTGGGGCTACTTTATTCGCGGTTTCCCAATCATATAAGTAACCGTATTTAGCAACATTACTTTGGTCATTATTATATGCCCAATATTTACCACTATGAGGTTCGTAGGCAAGATTTTCAGCCATCCATGTTTGGTTGCCAATTTTTACGCATTTGTATATTTTGTTTGTGCGGGTATCAGTAAATGTGCCCATATTATTGTTAGTAGATGATGTAATTTTTTTTGTATTTTCCTTTTTAACATTGCTAATAATAGATTCTACCTGAGATTTAACAGTAATAGATTTGGTATTACCAGTTTCAACAACAATGTTTGCAGTATAATTTTCAACGCCTTTTATTTCAATAGTATGCGAACCAATTGCAATTTTATTTAGCACATTGCCGGTAGAATTAGCATTTAAAGTTCCTATTTTTTTGCCATCAACATATAAGTCGCCGGCAATTTCGGTATCAATAGAGATGCTGCTAAAAGCATTTGTACCTTGATTGAGAACCATATCATCTTGTTTTGCATTATTCTGAACATTAACTTGTTTGGTGAAATAAAATTCGCCTTTCAATTTGCTCCATTCTTGTGGACTTTGACCCCCGCCACTTAAATTTTCTACTTCGGTTCTTGTTTTTTTAAAAACAGTTTCAAGGGATTGCGATATTTGCATTTGTTTAACTAATTCCTGCGTAAACAATCCGTTTACACCTGAACCATCGGATGCCGTTGAACCTTCAGAAGTTGCAAAAGCAATTATAGTTCCGCTTGTTGGCGCAATTGCTTTAAATCCTTTTTCATTACCACGCGACCAACTTCTAAATGGGTTATTACGGCAAGCATCCAAAATTACAATATTTGTGTTATTAGGGTATTTCTCAAATTCTTCTACAACAAAATTAACAGCAATTGCTTCGTATTTGCAATCTTCTTTGGCATTTAAATTTGCATCAACAGGCAATAAATAATTCATACCATCTACTTGCACACCATGACCAGCATAATAAAATAAAGCAATATTAAAATCGGGTAATTTTTTACTAAATTCTCTAACCCCTTGTTCAATTGATTGTTTTGTAGCATCAGTTTTAATGATTACTTCAAAACCAAGTTTTTTTAATGTTTCAGCCATCAAATTGGCATCATTTACCGGATTTTTTAATTTGTTTCCCGACTTATAATCCGAGTTTCCGATTACAAGTGCCAATCTTTTATCATTATCTGAAGTTTCAATGTTTTTAAAACCTCTATCATCAACTGTTTGCTTATTTGAATTGTCAGAATTGCAGGATAATAAATTAAAAATGAAGCCCAAAATCAAAACGATAAATGTTAAGGATTGTATTTTTGGGGGTTTTGCAACTGTAAATTTTATCATTAGTTTATTTATTAAAAATTGGATTATGAATTAAAATTATTTTTGTTGAAATATTATTGTCGTATCATTTATTGTTCATTTATAATAGTTTGCAATAGTTGCTAACGGTCGAGTGTAAGTGCCGTAAGGGATTGCGGGTGATTTTCTGTCAAGTTACACGAAAAGTAAAAGCGGACTTCTGACCTTCGCAAACCACTGAAACCCTTATGGCATTTACACTTTGTTGGCAACTGGTGTTTATTCATATCCGTCTGTTTGTCAATCATTTAGCTTTGTTTTCTTGTAATTGCCAATCTGCACCAAACTATCCACGAAGCACAAATTTATTTTGTTTTTTTGAGCGTGGGCAACCCTAAAACCGTCCTGAAAGGCGGTTACGTGGGCAGGAAAGGCGGAAGCTCTTTTG
>DYPB01000155.1 GCA_020720185.1 Flavobacterium psychrophilum
TCCAACCTATATAGAAGCAGGTTACAAACCCTATATTATAGCAGCCATGATGTTTACCAATCGTTTTAAAAACCCCGGGGAAGCCTTGAAAGGTTTGATGGATAGAAATAGATTGAGAGTAGGTTTATAATTTTTACCACATTAGGATTTGTAAAGTTCTGAAATAGGTTTGCTTATAAAATAATAGCAAACCTATTTCAGGGAGATACAAGAAAAGAATTGAAAAGAGTTTATTTTTAAAAAAACTTGATGTCAAAAAAATTTTATAGGTTTGTGAGGTAATGAAGTCATTTACATTAACAGAGGCAATTTATTTACACCAAATATGTATTACTTTCTAAACATTATTCTGATTATCATTACTTTAACAATGGGTATTGTTTTATTGATTATTCCAATACCTGTCAGCAAAGGAATGAAAAGTTATAAAATTTCTCTTAAAATATTATCAATAGCTTATTTGACAATAGCTTTTTTAAATTTCATTCTACTTTTTTTTGATTCTGTTGAAAAAAATCCTGAATATTTTGGTTTTTTGAATTTGTTAATATCATCTCTTCAAACCATTTTATTTTCTTTTACTTTAATTACCTTGCTCAATCCGCAATTTATCACTCGTAAAAAAGTCTTCTTAAATATACTACCCATTTTAATTTCTCTATTTTTATTTACAGTATCTTATCTGATATATGGAGATTGTGTTTTAAACTCTATATATCAAATATCAAACTGCACCACTTTACCTACCTTAATCATTAGATTTTTATTTTTTCTCTTTTTTGTAGCCCAAATTGTATATTTCTCTATTTTATTTTATAGAGCCGTAGAACATTACAAAAATCAACTCAAAAATTATTTCTCTGAAACATCACGTTTAGAGCTGCATTGGGTAAAATATGCCTTTATTTCTGCTTTAGTTATTGGTCTGTTGGCATTGTCATTTCAAATTTACCCTCATAAAATTTTTGATTTAATTTTTCCGATTATATTAAGTTTTTTTTACTTTATTTTTGCTGTTAAATATATAAATTACAATAAATTATATACTGTTATTGATACTATTTCAGAACAAGATCATCAAAATTTAATTACAAATCTTGGAGGCAAACGCAGTAAATTTTATTGGGAAAATTACAAGAAGAATATAATCGAAGAAAAATATTATTTACAAGAAGGGATAACGTTAGACGAAATTGCACTTAAACTTAAAATAAGTAGAGCAACCCTTTCTAATTTAATTAATAAGGAAGAAAATGTAAATTTTAATTGCTTTATCAATAGGTTAAGAATCGAAGAATCCCAAAAAATTTTACTCAAAAATCCTCATTATTCCTTTTTAACCGTTGCTGAAATGATTGGATATTCTGAACATTCTAATTTTAGCCGACAATTTAAATTGACTACAGGTGTTTCACCATCGGTTTGGCTCAAAAACAACTTAAATAGCTAAACAAAACAAATTCAATTACTTACGCATAATTTATCAAATCGTATAATTATTTTATATGATTTGATAATGTTTTTATACCATTTGATAATGTTTTTGTATGGTTGGATAATATCCTGCCAAAACATTTGCCGTTCATTTGTTTTTGAAAATAGTTGTCATTTTAAAATTTGTTTAATAAAAATTTAAACCTGTTAATACATTTATTAACTTAAAAACCAATTATCCTAATGAAAAAAATTACTTTTCTTATTATTTCTTGTTTCCTTTCGAGTTTTCTCGTATATGCACAACCTGCAAATGATGCTTGTGCTAATGCTACAGTGGTAAATACTTCCTATACACAAACTATGGATGCGTCATCAGCCACAAACAATAATGGTCATATCAATGCATGTAACGATCACATGAATGATGGCGTGTGGTATGTAATAACAACTAATAATACTGGTTCATTGAGTGTTTCATTATCAAATCTTAACAATTGGGATGCTCAAATAGGGATTTATACAGGCACATGCGGAAATTTTGTGTGTGCAGGAACTGTTGATTCAACCGGAACAGGAGGTGGTGAAAGCTTAACAATTACGGCACAAGCATCAACTACTTATTATATTAATATAGGGCATTATCATGGACTAGAAGATAGACCGGAGGGAATATTTACCATTAACATTTCTGCTCCCATTGCAAATGACGCTTGTGCTAACGCAACCCTAATCAACACCTCCCCTTTTACGCAAACTATAGATGCAACATCTGCAACAAACAATGCGGGACCTATTAATGTATGTGGCGACGACATGAATGATGGAGTGTGGTATGTAGTAACAACTAATAATGCAGGTCTATTAAGCATTTCAATAACTAATCTTAGCAGTTGGGATGCTCAAATAGGCGTTTATACCGGTACTTGTGGAAACTTAGTTTGTGCAGGAACAGTTGATTCAGCCGATACCGGAGGTGGTGAAAGCATAACGATTACCGCACAAGCATCCACTACCTATTATATTAATATCGGGCATTTTAATAGTGTAGAAGATAGACCTGAGGGAATATTTACTATCAACATAACTACTCCCATTGCAACTCCACCCGCAAATGACGCATGTGCTAATGCTATTATGGTTAGTGCGTTTCCATACTCACAAACAGTAAACGCATCGAATGCAACCAATAATGATGGAAGTATTTTAACTTGCATGGATGGAATGAATGATGGCGTATGGTATAAATTTACAGCTTTAAGTGCCGGTTCTGCTTCTGTTTTGTTGTCCAATGTTCAATCCAATTTTGACCCTGAAATTGGCGTTTACTCAGGTTCTTGCAATGCATTTACCTGTGTTGGAAATGCGGATAATGGGTTTCAAGGGATTAATGAAACTTTAAATTTTTCTGTTTCGATTGGAAGTACTTATTTTATCAATATAGGACAATTTGGTACAAATGACTATCCCGAAGGAGTTTTTACTATTACTATCAATGCACCGCTGGTTCCTTCTACAGTGCCTAATTATGTTTCTACTGATGGCTTGAATGCTTGGTATCCATTTTTGGGAAACACAAATGACAGTTCGGGAAATAATTTACATGGTACAAACAATGGGGCAACATATACCACTGACAGACACGGAAATGCGAATAGTGCTTGTCATTTTTATAACACTAATATCACTATACCAAATAGTGCTAATATAGATTTTTCGCAGGGTTATACTTTGGCAGCTTGGGTAAATACGGAAGAAGACAGATATGCAAGCATCATAGATAAATTTCCAAATTGCGGAACAAATTACGGTTTTAGATTAAATGGTAGATTAGGTGGTAGTTTTTGGGCTGAAAAGGGTTGTTATGGGCAAGGTCAAATCACATTCTCTTCACCGGTACCTTTAAACACTTGGCATCATCTTGTGGCTACTTTGGGAACGGATAATGTAATTAGAATTTATTTAGATGGTGTTTTGTCAGGGGAAAATACAACAGGAGCAATGAATCTTGCCAATAATGAAATTTTTTATATAGGTTCCGGTCGTGGTGTTGAATTTTTTGCAGGAAAAATTGACGATGTTGGTATTTGGAATAGACCCCTTACACAAGCTGAAATAACAGCTTTATATCAATCTAATCCATTGGGAATTGAAGATAGTTTTGAGGTCAATGACTTTTCAATATTTCCAAACCCAACCGCCAATGATTATCTCCATATAATAAATAAAAACACTAAAATAATTAAAGCGATTTTTATTTTAGATATAGCGGGAAAAATAGTTGCAAATACTAAAATTATAAATAATTCTAATGAAAAAATGATAATTGATATCGATCAAAATTTAAAAAGTGGATTTTATTTATTAAAAATTGTGAGCGATGATACCACCCAAATTATCAAATTCTTAAAACAGTAATTAAAATAACTCAAATTCATTTATTAACAATTATTAAATTCAAAATTATGCAAACAATCAAATTTTTAAGTGTTTTAACCATTTTTTTAGTATTTGGTTATGTATTCAATTCTTGTTCAAAACCTGATCCTGAACCTGAACCAATACCTATTCCCACTCTTCCATCTT
>DYPB01000156.1 GCA_020720185.1 Flavobacterium psychrophilum
ACTACGTTTAGAGTTATTATTGATGCAACTGTAACTATTGATAGAATGGCCCCAGCTCCTGAAACTTTACAAAAATCAATTCCTGCTAAGAGAGTAAAGAAGTAAAAAAATAAGAAAGTAAAAGCCCCTATCACACTGTATTGAAAATGTGATAGGGGCTTATTTTCTCTTAAAAATATTTTCTATGCTATCCATTCTATATTATTTGATACATCTATTAATTCTGGCGATACTCTTTGATTTACAATATTTTCATTATCATTAGCGATTGAAGAAGGATTTGTTAATCTTGAATTTGTATTTTTAGTAGTTGAATCTAAAGCCAGCATTGGTCCACTTGATGAAAAACTACTATCATTTTCATTTGAAAATACTTCAGCGATCATTTCAATACTTTCTAGTGGTTTTTCAGTTGCCATGGCGTTTAAATAATTATTCAGAGTCGGTCTCTTTTCTCCAAATTCATACATGCTATCTTCATTAGTTTCAATGATTAAACTATTAAAAAGACTACCAAAATCTATTCTTACATCTACTACTCCCAACCTTTGATTCCATGCAATTTGTTGCTGGTCACCACCTTTTATAACAGCTACATTAGAAATAAAAGCAGGAATAACATTCGAGATACCAGGAATTTCTATTCTATGAAGGAATGGCCATTTGATCACATTCCCGTCTTCAGATTGGGGACAAGATAAAATCATCAGAGCAGCAATTGGGCCGACAATAAATTTATGTGTTGAAGATTCACTGCCTGGTGAAGGATTGTATAGTCTGATTGTCATTGAGTAAGATGGGGTAAAGGATGAATTTTTCCACACCATAGGAAAATCTATTTTGCCACCTGTAGCCATTCCAGCTAAAGTGCTTCCAATATTCTTGGCCATTTGGGAGCTATTATTTGATAAACCAGTCATTCCTTTTTCAACTGCAGTTCTTGCAGAACCTATAAGAGCACCACTACCACCAATATCTGCATTTTGCAATTCGTCCATAATTGCATTTGGATTGCCACTCATTTGTGCGAGATCAGAAATAGTGGAGCCAACCATCTGAGTGGCATTTTCAAGAAATGATTGTGAATATTCTGACGAAAAAACATCAGATGGGAAATTATCTGCCTGAAAAGCAATTTCTAAATAATCTCCGCTCCCACTATAATCATATCCGTGTAAATTAAGAATTTCCAAATATTTATCCCAGGCAGGAACAGCTTCAAATACAGTTGCTCCAAAAGTTGCGGCAGATGTGCAAGGCGTAATTTTAGCAATTGGGAATGCATTATTACGCAATGCATTTACAGGAATTCCAGAAAAACCTTCTGGCGGTAATCCTAAAATTGATGGAATTGATATATTTATATCGCTCATTATATAATCCTTTTTTATTTACAAATTTTACTAGCCAAGTTTCCAGTCGAACATTCAGTCCCTTTTTTATGTCCTTTTTTATAATGACAATCTTCACACGCAATAATTCCATTAATAGGGTCCAAAGCATAACCTGGTACTATTTTTTGTGGAACTTCATGATGAACTTGTAAATTTTCAGTTGCATGGCAATATTCACAAAAATTTATGTCAGTATTATTTTCTATACGCTGTCTATAATAAACTTCTTCTCTCCATGTGTTATATTCAGTTGGAGTATATGGGATTTCGGGATCTTCGTTTATAAGGTTATGGAGCTCAGCAGCTGATTTATTAAATAATGGACATGAATGTTTACATTCTTCGCAACAATAAAAATAAGATGTATCACTCGAATTTATTCCTCTTTGTCTTTCATAAATTTGACCAGTTGTTAACTTAAAATACCCGCCATTCTCTTCTGAATTTTTACAACTTGAATTTTTGCAATGACCCAATATTGTACCATTAGGTCCTTCTTTTAATTTTTCAATTTTAACTAAATCCGGGTATTTTTCTTGTATTTGTTTATAAGTTAACTTATTAGGATGAATCCCATTATTATTTTTCAATATTGATTCTTTTGCTTTTTTTCTATTTTCAGGATTTTGAGATGCATATTCAACACCTAAATTTTTCATATTTGTTATTTTTGATTTTTCTTTTACATATAAATTTTGTGTTGGATTTTTACAATTAAATTTTTTCAAACTTGTTTCTATAAATTTATTTTTTACTTCAATATTATTGCTTGAACATTTATTACTACAAAATTTATTATAGCCACAAATCGAACTTACAAAATAAGTATCTTTTCCACACTCAGCACATTTACCTTTCTCGCCAATAAATTTCAAATAATATTCTTTTATCGTTATTTCATTATTATGAGTATGACCAATATGAGCTGTTAATCCTTTCAAAGTTTCAAATTTTCGTCCACATAATTCACATTTAATTTCTTTTATAATTTCTTTTACATTTATTTTTTTATGAAACATGCCATTATGAATTTGTAAACCTCTTAATGTATTGAATTCTTTTCCGCAAATTTCACATTTAAATTTACCTATAATTTCATTTTCATGTTTTATAACAATATGGCATAACAATCCTCGTAATTTTTCAAATTCTTTTCCACAAATTTCACATTTAAATTCTTTTATAATTTCTTTTTTATGACGATATCCAGCATGACTTTGCATTCCTCGTAAAGTTTCAAATTTTCGGCCACAAATTTCACATTTAAATTCTTTTATAGTTTCATCTTCATGTTTCCAGGTAGTAATGTGGTATAACAATCCTTTCAATGTCTTGAATTCTTTGCCGCAAATTTCACATTTGAATTCTTTTACAATTTCTTTTTTATGAATTTTACCATTATGAATTTCAAAACCTCGTAAATTTTCAAATTCTCGCCCACAAATTTCACATTTAAACATTATCAATTCTCCTTAAAATTCATAAACAAAAAAATACTTATACACTATAAACTACCCCATCTATTATATTTTTTGTTCATACGCCTAAAAGTAAAATCTTTTATCACCAAAGAATCACTAAAAAATTATGTCAAACCACTCGCATTTGCCAAAGAATCCATGGCATCCCCAGGATTTTTATTATTTTTCGACTCATTATGAATTGTGATCATATTTTTAGTTGAAGACATCACAGAAGTTGCAACATTATTCAAATTAGAACTTAAATTATTCAATCCATTAGTTGTAGTTTTCACATTTTCTTTAATAGCATTTGTATTTTCATTTAATAACTCATTTTGAGTATTTACATTTTCCTGTCCCAATACGTCTTTTGATGTCTGCATATTAGCTAAGTCTGTTTTATAAATAGATTGCCCAGTTTTGGATTCTCTCGAAGAATAATTTTTAGCATATGTTTGATTTTCAGGTGATATATCCGGATTGTCATTATATAATGATTTTTTGAATAAATCATATCCTGTTGATAAACCACGCACTATTGATTCAGATGAAGAATATTTTCTTAAATTTTCATTGAATTTTATATCAGTTATTTGTTTTAATCTATCACTTTTATATCCCTTTTCATAATTTCTTAATAATTCTTGTGATATATATAATCCTTTTTCAAAACCAGAAGACCCACTTCCTGAAGATAAATTATTTTCAGTTATAAGATTTTTTATTTTATTTGATAAATTGAAACTTTTATTTTTTTTATCTGAATATTGCTCATTGTATTTCTTTTGGATATCAGCACCAGCAGCCATTATATCACTATAACCGGTTTTTGCCATTTCAGTTGCAGTTGATGCAATATTTCCTATGGCTCCAGTTGCTTTATCAGCTGCTTTTCCATAATCAACGGATTTTGCAAAATTTATTCCTTCCGAAATTTTTAATTTTCCAGTATCTTTTAATTCATTGGCATATGATTTAACATCAGGACCGATGTCCGCATACAATGCTTTATAATAATTAGATGTCGTATTAGACATATCTTTAGATAAAG
>DYPB01000157.1 GCA_020720185.1 Flavobacterium psychrophilum
CGGTGAAGTTATCACTTATCTTTGGTAAAATTAGGTTAAATCTTTTTTTCCTAATCCGGCATAGGAAAAAAAGATTTAACCTATTTTTTTCAATAATTGCCTATGATATTCTAAATACTTACGTCTTTTTTCGTTTAAAATATGCTCATCTAATTTGTAATTTTTCCAAAATTCAACCACATCTTTTGATAATCGTTGCGAGAATATTATTTCTCCATCATCTGTAAATGAAATATATTTTAAGTCAAATAGAGAATCAATTGTTTTACTTAAAAGTAAACCGTTATTTGGGTCGTAAGCTTCTATCTCGTTAGACTCAATAAAGGGCTTAATATGACTTGCTATTAATACGGGATAAGTTAATTTCTCTAAGACACAAATTGGATTACCATATAATTCTTCACATTCTTCTTGAAGTTGATTTTTGTATAATCTGTGTAAATATGGGTCTCTTTTTTTTGTAATGGCTTTTAAATCTTCTCCAAAAATTTGTTCTGCATCTTCTTTGAAATACAAATTATCTTTAACGAAAACTAAATCATCAAGTTTACCTAAAATGTTGTAAAGATAACCAATTTGATTGTATTTTCTTTCAATAAAACCAATCGTTCTAGCTTCTGCAACATAATTTTGTAATTCCTCCGATTTAATATATGGTTCGTTGTGATTTTCAATATCTACAAGCATTAAGGCTATAATTTCTTCTTTGGACAATTTGCCTTTTTCAATTAAAGTTTGAATCAAAAAGTTGATTTGCTTTATTGAAGATTCATTATTTACTGCTCTATTAAAACTTGAATTTGAATAAATTATTTTAGATAAAAGTGTTTCTCTTTTTTTGTTGGTTCTTGCGTCAATATATTCTTTGGCATGAGGATGATATGAAATCAAAAAAGAATTGATAAATCCCATTTTTACTAGTTGATTTATTGATTTTCTTATAGAAATTAAATTTATAGGATTTACCTTTTCAACTTCAAGTTGAAGTCTGTTATATTTATCTTCGGAATATGGCTCATCGTTAAAATCATCTATAAATTTAACGCATACAGCGAGTGTATCTATAAACTTTTTCCCATTATAATCGGTAAAAGCATTGGTTAATTTCCAATACTCTTCATAATTCTGCTGTTGCATAATTTTCCTTAGTATTTTCTTGATAAAGTTCATTTTTTACTATGAATAAATATTCTTTATTTGCTTCTTTTTTTTCTTTACCTGTTATTTTGTAATTGTGTTTTCGCTCCATTACTTGAACATTATTTGAATATTTATGAAGCAAATATAGTAATTCATTTTTTGTTGGGAACGAAGAATTATTATAACTCAAATACCAATATTTAAAGTTTGATAATTTTGAAAATAATTTATCGAACAATATTCCTACTGTTTTTCTATCAACAAAATTATTTTCAAATGGGATTGTTTTTGATGTATCAATAAAATCATCAATTAAACCATAAAATCCAAAATAATTATTCATTGTACCTGCATAAGGCGGATCTAAATAAATAATGTCTGCTTTAATGTTGTCTAACAAGTTAAAAACATCATCATTGAATGCAACATTATTTTTTGAATTATTAAAAATGGCATTGTTATATTCATTTACATTTTGTAAAAAATGATATTTGAATGTCTTATTGTGGTAAGCTCTTTTTCGTTTATATTTTTCATAGCTAAATTCCTCATCTCTAAGTTGCTTTATCTTATCCCAATTAATATTGAATCGTGAATAGGGCATTTTGCGAATCATTGCTCTACGCATTAATGTAAAAGCAAGAGATTTTTTAGTTTCTGAATCTAATTTTTCGATATTCTTTCTGTACAAATCAAGTTCTTTACATTCTTCGGGAAAGAAAAAAACCTCTGAATAATTTTTAAACATAAAACCTTCAAATGGTTCGCCTGAAAAAATTATTTCAATATCTTCTTTGGATAAAACGGTTGAATTATTTTGTATTAAAGCATTAGCAATATGATAATTTATTCTCAAAATATCGTTTGTATAAACTTCAAGCCCTCTACATTTAGCTTCATAACTTAAAGAACAACCCCCGGAAAAAACATCAAATAAGGTATTAGCATCACTTGGGAATTGGTCGCAAATCCATTTTGCGATTTTTTCTTTATTACCTATATAATTAACTTTTGGATATTTAAACATTTTCAGACATATTTATTATTACCTCTGCAATTGCTTCTGCCATTTTTGGTGGAACAGAATTACCCACTTGTTGTTGTTGTGATATTTTAGACCCTTTAAACACAAAATCATCAGGATAAGATTGAAGTTTTGCTAATTCTCTTACTGTTAAAGCTCGGTTTTGTTCATAATGAAATATTTTTCGCATATCACCTGTAACACACACCGAAGGTTCATCACTTTTATAGCGAATATATTTTCTTATATCTCCTGATTTTGGTCTTATATCCACTGGTATTTCTTCTCTGCTTCCACCATCTTTTACATATTTCATCTTTTCTAGCATTTGGTTAGAATGATTCATTGCTATATGGTTCGGAATTGTAGATTCTTCTCCTGATTCAAGTTGTGGAAAACTGTCTAAAACATCTTTAACGGTCAAATACTTTTGCACAGTTTTTTTAGGGAAAATTATTTCTTGTTTTTTATTTGTGCCAATAAATATTACTCTCTTTCTAACTTGCGGTACACCAAAATCTGCTGAATTAAGAATTTTGCATTCAACTTTATAACCAATTTCTTGAAAATCTTTTATGATTTCCTTTCTTGTTTCTCCTTTATTATGGTTGTAAAGCCTTGCAACATTTTCCATTACAAAAAACTTTGGTTGAATAACCTTTACAATCCTAACAAACTCTTTAAATAATTTGTTTCTAGGGTCGTCAATAAATTTTCTTCCAATATTCCCGGCCATACTAAATCCTTGACAAGGAGGACCTCCTATTACAACATCTATCTCATCAAATTCCTTGAGATATGAAAGTTCAGAATCGGACAAATTGCAAATGTCCTTTTCAATTAATTGGTGTTTTGGAAAGTTGTATTTATAAGTTTCGCAAAAACTTGGCTCAATGTCTATAGAAAAAACATTTTGAAATCCTTTATTGTCAAAGCCTAATGAAAAACCGCCAGAGCCTGAAAATAAGTCAATATATTTTAATTTATTTTTCATAGTTCTAATTTTCCTTGTTTCACATTCTTATTCTTGATATAATTTGCTGTGTCTTCAGCTACTATGAAAATTTCATCTGAACATTTGTATTTGAATGCTTCACGAGCAAATTTGTCTGCAAAAAACAAGTCTATAATTTTTTGGTTATCGATTTGAATTAGCTCTGCCAATTTTTTCAATTTAGATTTACTGAATTTTTGACTTCCGTTCTCCATACGACTTATGGCACTTGTATTAATGCCAATTTTAGCACCAAACTCTGTTTGTGTCCATTCTCGTTTTTCTCTTTCTGTCTTAATAAATTGTCCGAAACTTGCCATTTTTATAATTTAATCAAAAAATGATTTGACCTTTTTTCTGCAAATGTAAAATAAATTTTCTGATTTTGTATCAAGTCTGGTAGGGAAATTTAGCTTTTTTGTTTTTTTAAGCTAAGGAACTGTAAAGAAATAACCTATCCATTTTGGCTTGTCCTTTTGCCCTTTTTCTGCGTTTCAAATTTTGCTAAGAGACGCAAGCTATTAGCTACAATTTGTGCCTTGAAAAAGAACAAAATTACTACGCCAATTCTGTATACTTTATTTCTTTACAATTCCTAAGGTTTGAGTGTCGGTAAAAACCAAATGTGCTAAATGTGCGGTCGGTTTTTTAGTATGTGTGGTAACATATCTGCTAACAATACTATATGTTCCAATAAGCATTTTTCTCATTAGATATAAATTTC
>DYPB01000158.1 GCA_020720185.1 Flavobacterium psychrophilum
GCAGAATTAGAGTGCGTATGCAATGGCAACATGGCGGCATGCAGACGCCTTGGCTTCGAGTGATGTCGGCAGATGCAGGCACAAGTGCCGAAGTACCTACCAACCGAGGAAATGTTTTTGTTCCCGAAGTGGGCGACCATGTGGCACTTAATTTTTGGGATGATGACCCAAACAAACCCTTTGTAATAGGGAGTTTATTTACTGGAAAAACAGGAAGAGGAGGCGGTACGAATAATGATTTTAGAACAATAACAGATGGTTCTGGAAATCATTTAGAACTTGAAAAACATAAAAATATTAGATTAGAAGACCTCAAAGAAAATGGATTGCATATTGATAGCGTGGGTGATACTTTAAATATTAGGGCATTGGACACCATAAATTTCTATGCCAAAAATATTAATTTAATCGCCTCCGAAAACTTAACAGCAAATGTGGGTAATGTTATGACTTTTAATGTTGTAAAAAATGCGTTTTTCAATATCTTTCAAAAAATGCAAGTTAATACGCCCTATTTACATCAACTCATCACAGGATTATTTCACACCAACGCCAGCAAGGCACTCATTAATTCCGACAACGAAATTAAGTTAGAAAGCCCCGAAATGTTTTTAGCAGGACAGAAAAAATTGTTTTTACACTCTGATGAAAATGCAATAATAAATAGTAAAGGAACAGCACAAGTACACGGAACGCAAGGAAACAAACAAACTAATAATGGTGTCGAATACAAATATGTTCCAGTTTATGTTGATGATAGATGTATTGTAAGTTTTAGACCTAAAGATAACTGGAAAGGTGAAGACTATGGTTTTGATTGGGTACGTACAGGAGATACAAAAATACTGGGAGATTCCTATTATAAAAAAATAATTGGAGATTATGGTAGCGTTTATGCTTCCGACTTTATAAACAATCCTGTTTTTACACAGAGTGATGATGAATTTAGAAAATTAATGAGAGAATTTGATCCTCACACCTATTTTATAAAAGATAAAAAAGGCAAAAAGAAAGCAATAAATTATTGTGTTCCATGGTTGTGTTTATACCCACAAAAGGAAATAAAATATATAAAAGATGACAAAGGGAATTTTGTACCTACAGTAAAAGCAACTGGAGCTAAAAACACAACTGCAGTTTTGCAAATGACACTTGATATTGAAAAAGATGCCGAAAAATTAGAGCTTGAATACGATGAAAAATTATTTAAAATAGCTTCACCAACTTTGCCTAAAACCAAGGGCGTTCATAAAATTGATATAACAATAACTTGTTTACTACCATTTTCTAAAGACCAGCCTATAAAAGTCATCGCAACATACAAAAATGCAAAAGGCGAAAATGAATTATCTTTAGCAGGAAAACTAAAAGTAATGAAAAATATGAATCGATATAAAATAGACGTGCTTTTTGTACAAGTTTCAACAAATATTGGAAGAGGTAAAAAAACAGGACAACCAACAGGTAGAGAATCTGAATTAAAAAAATACTTAAACCAAGGATTGGTAAATCTAAAAATAGATACCGTTGTATTAGATTTAAGTACGGACATTGACGCAATTACAAAAAAAAGAACCAATAGAAAAACAAATTTTTTCAACAAGTCTAATGCTGTTGGTGGTGTTAATGCTCATATACCTGATGGTGCGTTAGATGATATTTACTTATTTTTGAATGAGGAATTATACAAATCTTATGATAAGGCAAAGTACGAAAATCATTATAAAGTTTATTTTATAAACGAAGATGCAAATGGATTATTTGGTATAGGAAGAGGTATTGATAAGGATTTGAGAACTATTATCGTTTATCAAATAGGATTTGCCGATAGTACAGTTGCACATGAAACATTACATTCCATGGGGTTATATCATTCCTTTGACAATTATGGAGCTTTTACATTTAAAATATTGGAGACGGATAATATAATGGATTATTCGGATGCATATGCCCCATACACTCCAGTAAATACTACCTACCATTGGCAATGGAAAAAAATATGGAATAGAGCAACTAAAATAAAATAATTATGAGAAAAATAATTTTATTAAGTTTATTGTTTACAACTTTTTGTTGTAAACCACAAAATAAAAAACAAATAGAAGTTGAAAAAATAATACATTACAATATGGAAAATAAACACGAATACAACAAATTAGTAAATAAAGATTTAGAAATATTTGATTTTAAAAAATTCTACGAAGACAATGTAAATGGTTTAGGTAAGACCTATGAAATGTCAGATGGAGGTCAAATAGAAGAAAGTGCTGGTGAAAATGGAAGTTGGTTTCTTAAAAATGAAAAACAAAAAGACTCTCCATTTACAAAATATAAGTTATATTACAATACAGGAATAATAAAACAAAAAGGGATTTTATATCAAGATAATTGCGAAATAGGAATTTGGTATGATTTTGATGAAAATGGTAAATTAATTAAGTCTACTGATTTAGATGAACCTTATAAATTAACTATTGAGGATATACTACAATTCCTAAAGAAAAATAACGCAAACTTTGAGAGATATTATTCCATAAATAGATCATTTGACGAAGCAACAAAAAAGGGTACTTGGTCATTAGATTATTTTGGAACATATAAAAACAAACAAGGAAATTATCTTATTGAAATTGATGATAAAACTAATGAAATTCAATATGTTGCAAAAATAACGGGAAAAGAAGGAGAAAAAGAAATTTTAAAAAACACAAAAAAAGAAACCTTATTAATAGATGAAGATAACTCTAAAAAAAATAATAATCTCATCTTAATAATAATTCTCTTTTTGGCTCTTGCAATTATTGTTGGAGGTTTCATTTATATATCGCAACGTTCACAAATTCCTTTACCATAAAATGCCACAAAAAGTAACCGCCACCGCCCAACTCCAATGCGACAAAGGCACAAAACCAAGCGAGCTAAAAGTAACCAGCCAAAACTTTAGCAGTTTTGAGGATAAACTCATTGCCACCGAGCAAGATGCAAAGCCCAACGAAAACATTTTACCCTTTGGCAATTGCAAAGCAAAATACAACCAGCCTTGCACACCACAAACCCAAAAATGGGACAAAACCACCCAAAATGACGAAATAAACAGTATGAAAATAGTCCTCGAAACATCAGAATGTATTTGCAAAACAGGAGGTAAAATAACCATTATAGACAAAGGACATAGCGGAAAAACAGAATCAGATTAAATAGAAACAGGCGGAAACTTTACCATGACACACGGAAGCTAAATAGTGATAGGCGGAAGATTTACATTGACAGACGGAAGAATTAAAGAAATCAACGGAAGCTAAAAAATGACAAGCGGAAACTCAATAGTGTACGAGAGAAGTTTTACCTTAATACACGGAAGCTTTATATTGATACACGGAAACTAAATAGTAACACACGGAAGCTTTACCGAAACATACGGAAGAAAAAACAATAGGCGGAAGATAAAGTAATACACGGAAAATCGTGGTGGAAAAAAGATATGGCTTCCTCCAACAAGCGTTTTGCAAGATTGCGGGGTTAGTGTTTAATTTAAAGTTTTGGCTTATCTTTGAGGTCAGTAATAACCTAAAAGTAAAGGCTAATTTAGTCCGCAACCTCGCAAAGCGCGGGGACGTTATCGGCTATGGTTTCTGAAAATTCCGTTGGAATTTACTCTGCTCCTTCATAATTGAATTTTGAAAGCGAAACTAAAAAACGGAATTTTGAAAATTAATTTATAAAATTGGAATCTAAAAAGTGGAACTGCAAAACTTAATGGGGAAATTTACTCTACTCCTTCTCAATTAAATTTCGTATGATTTGGAGCAACTTGTAAATAAAAAATAATCAAAAAACTAAAACAGAATTATGGAATTTTGACTTTTGACTTTTGACAATT
>DYPB01000001.1:0-52389 GCA_020720185.1 Flavobacterium psychrophilum
AGCATAATGAAACAAAAAGCAAATATATCAATAAAATTTGGAGAAAAAGTGAGAGAAATTAGAATTTCTAAAAACCTTTCCCAAGAACATTTAGCACATATTGCCGATGTTCATAGAACATATATTGGTACAATTGAGCGAGCAGAAAAAAACATAACACTTGTTAATATTGAAAAAATAGCAACTGCGTTAGAAATTGATATAAAAGATTTATTATGAGTAAAATAGATTTAATAAAAGTCGAAAAATTTGGTAAGTTTTTAAAACACAGTAAAGAATTTACTGCATTTTGCAAACTAAATAATATTGCAGAAAAGAAAATGAATACTGCAGGCGGTCAAGTTTTGGCTTTAATGACTTGTAAAAAAAATTTCAATAAACATATTGATAGAGCAGGGTTAATAGAATTTATTGATAAAATTGGAGAGGAAAGTGGTGATGTCATTCAGTTGATTAACAAAACCGACCAATGGGGATTAGTAGCTAAAACTATTGATAGAAAGTATTATACAATACCGTTTCCATTTCAGTACATTGATTTACATCTAAAAAAACGAGATATAAATATTGGTGGATTAGACCGAAATGAAAGAATAAATTTGGTAAAAGAATTTTTAATTAAAAATTATATAGAAGTGCCGAATGATAAATGGCAAGTTGGACATTTGAATCCAAATATTCCAGATGGAAGTTCAGATAAATTAGTTTTTCAGCCACCAATCCAAGGAAAATACAGGGATAAATTCATTTTTGACGAAATGGGTTTGATGAAATATCCTACTCCACAGGAATTAAAAAACAACTTTGAAAAATATTATTCCGAAGGCGAAATGTTAGAAATTTATGAAATATTAAAAAAGAGATTGCAACTGTAATCTTTTTTCAATCATATCGCAATATTCTTTACTAATTTCAATCCCTATTCCGTTTCTATTGGTGTTTTGGCAAGCAACAAGTGTTGTACCACTTCCAGCGAACGGGTCTAAAATTGTCGCTCCTTCCAATGTAAATAAATTGATAAAATGCTCCATTAAATGAACAGGTTTTACAGATGGGTGAGAATTAAAATCTCCTTTTTCCAATTTTGATGGTTTATTTATTAGAAAAACATGGTCAATAAAATCATTAATTTCATTGGTCGTAACCACGTTAGTAGGAAATTTATCGGTTCCTGTTGAGTTATTTGAATTTAGTAAACCAACATTATATTTTAAAAAATTATTTACAAAAGTACCTTCTACGGGTTTATTTGCAAAACAAATTGGTTCTATTGCTGGCTTTAATTGCATACTTTTCCAACCGTTCAGTCGAAAAATAATATCTTTTTTTTCAAGTTCGGATAATTTTTTATCTTTTTCAATAAAATGATTAAAGGTAAACGCCTTCGCTTGAGACTGTGTGTAAACCCAAGCCATCATATCTCTAATTTCAAAGCCGTTATCCTCGACTGAAACGCACATTCTATGGTATAATCTTTGGGAACTGAAAGATAAAAATAAGCCACCAGGTTTTAAAACCCTAAAAATCTCTTTAGATACTTTTGAATAAAATTTTTCGAAATTGTAACTTTGACTTCTGTCAAATTTCATTCCTTTTGGCAATGATTTAATCACACCATCACTTTTTCTCTTTGATAAAGTATCAATAGACCAATTTTCATCCAACGCATCTAACCCATAAGGAGGATCTGTCAAAACCATATCAATTGAATTTGACTTTATCGTTCCAATATGTTCAAAAAAATCAGAATTTATTATATCAATCATTTTGAGATTTTTAGTATGTAAAGATAAGCTATAATTTGAATTTACAATTTGTTTGGTTTGTAAAATTCTCTTTCAATATTTTTAGGCAATTTTTTAATTTTTTCGTATAATTTTGCTAAAAAAAGTTGATGACTTTCTGAATTTACATTAAACGGCTTGTGTTTTAAACTTCTTTGAATGTTACAAACTTCATTCATAGTTTCAAATTCTTTTTCATTAATATAGTTTTCAAAAAATCTAATCCAAATATAATCAATGGCTTGCTGGTTTGGATGCAACATCTCTGCGGTATAAAATCGATAATCTCGCAATTCATCCATCATGATTTCGTAACTCGGAAAATAAGCTCCCTTCTCCCCAAAATGGTGAACTTGCAAAACTTTATAAATTGAACTTAATAAATGTGCCTTACTAACCTGATTTTCTACAAATCCGTCTTTGATATGACGAACGGGCGAAACGGTGAAAATAAACCTACACTTTGGATTAATTTTAGTTGCTAAATTGATAGTGTTTTGAATTGATTTTTCAATAATTTCAGTCAATAAAAGTTTCTTATCAAATTGATTTTGAGGTACTTTATGACAATTAGCCACAATTTCATTAGATAATTTATTACGATAAACCCAACTGGTTCCATAAGTAATTATGATATGTGTTGCAGTTTGAATTTGAGTGTAAAAATCAACTAAAATTTGATTCAAATTGTCAATTAATTTATCTTTGTTTTCGTTGCTTAATTGCGAATGTACTTCAAAACACTGCCATTTTTCATTATGAAAAAACACATCTTTTTCGGTAAAAAATTCTTGATTTACAGTTCTATCAATTAATTTTTCAATAGAAACTGGATTAAAAATTATTCCAAATGGATTGACACCGTTTTTAAATTTAAAATATTCAAATTTTTCGCCCATATTTTCAGCAAAACAAGAACCCAACAGCACAATTTTTGAATTGTAATCTATTGTATTCGAATGTTTTGGAATGGGAATTGGCGTTGTGAAATTCATTTTAATACTTCACGAAATCTACCGCTTTTTCCAATGCTTCTTTAATTCCAGCCAAATTTTTTCCTCCAGCAGTTGCAAAAAATGGTTGTCCGCCGCCGCCGCCTTGAATATATTTGCCTAATTCTCTAACAACTACACTCGCATTTAAGTTTTTTGAAGCGACCAATTCTTTTGATATATAACACGAAATCATTGGTTTATCTTCATAAGTTGTGGCAAAAACTGCAAATAAATTATCAGAATTATTACCTAGTTCATAAGCTAAATCTTTTGCGTTTTCTGGACTTAAATCCACTTGTTTTGATAGGAATTTTATACCGTTAATTTCTTGAATTTCATTTGAAAATGAGACACTCAAATTTTTAACTTTTTCCTTAATTAAGCCTTCTATTTGCTTGGATAATTTAGCATTATCATCTTGCAAAGAAACCAATGATTTCATCACATCTTGTGGGTTTTTTAATGCCACTTTTACTTCGTTTAACAATACTTCGTTGTCGTTATAAAACGCTTTCACAGCATCGCTCGTTATGGCTTCAATCCTACGAATTCCTGCTGCAACGGCACCTTCTGACACAATTTTGAAATGCCAAATTTCAGCTGTGTTTTTTACATGAATGCCTCCGCAAAGCTCCATACTTTCTCCAAATTTTATGGCTCGAACAGAATCTCCGTATTTTTCTCCAAATAAAGCCATTGCACCTTCATCTACCGCTTGCTTAAACGGAATATTTCTGCGTTCAATTAGTGGCAATTGTTCTTGAATTCGGTCATTTACAAAATCCTCAACTTGTTGCAATTCGTCATCAGTCATTTTAGCAAAATGCGAAAAGTCAAATCGTAAATATTGTGGATTAACCAACGAGCCTTTTTGCTCGACATGTGTGCCCAAAATTGCCCGCAAGGCTTGGTGCATCAAATGGGTAGCCGAATGATTTTTGGACGATAAGTTCCTTAAATCAAGATTAGCTTTTGCAACAAAACTAGCTGAAATGTTTTCTGGCAACTGTTTTGTGATATGTAAAATAAGATTATTTTCCTTTTTCGTGTCAATAATTTCTATTGTTTCATTGGCTGAAATTAGCATTCCTTTATCACCAACTTGCCCTCCTCCTTCTGGATAAAATGGCGTGGCATCAAGTACAATTTGATATAGAATGCCGTCTTTTTTACTGTCGATTTTTCTAATTCGGGTAATTTTTACTTCATTTTCAACTTGTTCATAACCAACGAATTGCTCTATATTTCCATCAACTAAAATATTCCAATCTTCGGTCGAAACTACAGCTGCGGCTTTGGATCTGGTTTTTTGTTCTAGCATCGCTGCGTCGAAACCACTTTCGTCCAATTCTAATCCTCGTTCTCTTAAAATCAATGCTGTTAAATCTATAGGAAAACCAAAAGTGTCGTACAATTCAAATGCTTTAGCACCAGAAAGCCCCCTAACCCCCGAAGGGGGAACGCCGTTGATTGTGCTTAAATTGTGTTCAATTATCAATTTATCTAACATTTGTAAGCCTTGGTCCAATGTTCGTAAAAAAGAATTTTCTTCTTCTTTAATTACATTCATAACCAAAGATTTCTGCGATTTAATTTCGGGGAAAAATGCTCCCATTTGATTAGATAAAATCTCTACTAATTGATAAATAAAAGCTTCTTTGGTGTTCAAAAATGTAAATCCATAACGAATGGCTCGTCGCAAAATTCTACGAATTACATAGCCAGCACCATTATTTGAAGGCAACTGTCCATCGGCAATGGAAAAAGCAACGGCTCGAACATGGTCGGCAATTACTCTGATAGCAATATTTATTTTTTCCTCTTCTTCGTTTCTGCCTGTAGAAGTATATTTTGCAGCAGTAATTTTTTCAATTTGGTTGATAATAGGCATGAAAATATCGGTGTCATAATTCGATTTTACACCTTGCAGAGCCATACATAATCGTTCAAAACCCATACCGGTATCGACATGTTGAGCTGGTAGTTTTTCTAAACTTCCATCGGCTTTACGGTTAAATTCCATAAAAACATTGTTCCAAATCTCAACCACTTGAGGATGATCATTATTGACCAAACTCTTTCCAGAAACCAATTTTTTATCCTCATCCGACCGAATATCTACATGAATTTCAGAGCAAGGACCACATGGTCCTTGGTCTCCCATTTCCCAAAAATTATCTTTTTTATTCCCTAAAATAATACGGTCTTCATCAATTAATGTCGCCCAAATATCCCAAGATTCTTGGTCAAACGGTACATTTTCAGCTGGATTTCCTTCAAAAACGGATACATATAAAATATCTTTCGGAATTTTATAAACCTCGGTCAAAAGTTCCCAAGCCCAATGGATGGCCTCTTTTTTGAAATAATCGCCAAACGACCAATTGCCCAACATCTCGAACATGGTGTGGTGGTAGGTATCGATGCCAACTTCTTCTAAATCATTGTGTTTACCCGAAACCCGAAGGCATTTTTGGGTATCTACAATTCGGTTTGATTTTGGTACGCCGTTGCCCAAAAAATATTCTTTGAACTGTGCCATACCTGAATTGTTGAACATCAATGTTGGGTCGTCTTTCAAGACTATTGGAGCTGATGGAACGATTAAATGTCCTTTAGATTCAAAAAAATCGAGAAATTGCTGGCGTATTTTTTGTGAAGTCATTTTATAAAAATAATATTATTATGGTTGCAAAGTTAGGAAAAACCTATAAAAAAACCCTCATTTATTTGATCCTGATTTGAATATTTTAAACCCAAATTACACATTAGACTTCGTTATGAAAACTCAAAATACAATAAAAATAAGTGCTCACGGACTATTTTTGAAGAAAGAATACTTTTGTATTTTGAATTTAAAAATAGGAGTAAGTGCTTATTTTTGAAGTAGTTTGAGTTTGGAATAGATTTCTAATGCGTAATTTGGGTTAAAAGTAGCATCTAAACTAATTTATAAAACAGTACCCGTTATACTGTATTAAAATCTTAAAAAAAGGTCTAAATTTGATTATAAACAACAAAAATAATTTTTGGGCGTGCCAATCTATAAAATACAGACAGATTTTTAAAAGTGTCTGGTTATTTACATATATTATGCTGTTAGAAACAAAATTTTGCTTTTCTTTGCAAGAATATTCCTGTTTTTCGACATTTGCTTTAAAAAGAAAGAAACTTACATGATTATCAGGACTATTAAAATAATTATTTTGTTTTTTAAAAGATTTTACTCAAAAATTACCAATTAAAAAATGAGTTTAGTAAAACTAACTATAAAAGGAATATCGTATAGCCAGTCTCAACATGGTGCTTATGCACTAATATTAAATGAAGAGGGTGGCGAAAGAAAACTACCTATTGTAATTGGCACTTTCGAAGCACAGGCAATAGCAATTGTTCTCGAAAAAGAAATAAAACCACCTCGCCCACTAACACACGATTTATTTAAAAACTTTGCCGAAAAATTCGAGATAAACATAAAAGAAGTTATCATTCATAAACTTATCGATGGCGTTTTCTATTCAAATATAATATGCCAGAAAGAAAACAGAATAGAGGTTTTTGATGCCCGAACATCAGATGCTATTGCATTGGCATTAAGATTTTCAGCTCCTATTTTCACTCATAAAGATATCCTCGACAAAGCTGGTGTTTATCTTACAATAAACGATGATACCAATATAGAAGATTCCGAAGAAACAGATGAAGATAGTTCTTCTGAAAACTCATACAACACTAAAAAAATCAGTGAGTTACACGACTTATTAGATGCTGCAGTAAACAATGAAAATTATGAAAAAGCCGCAAAGATTAGAGATGAAATATCGAAACGGTAATTTTGATATATACCTTAAACATTAGAAATTAAACAAAAAACACATAACAACTTAAAAGATATTGCTATAAAAATATTATAAACGGATGAAACAATATTTTGATCTTGTAGATTATATTTTAAAAAATGGAAATCAGAAGGGAGACCGAACAGGAACTGGCACAAAAAGTGTTTTTGGTTATCAAATGCGATTTGATTTAACCGATGGTTTTCCGATGATTACTACTAAAAAATTACATTTAAAATCAATAATCTATGAGTTACTATGGTTTTTAAAAGGAGATACAAATATTGAATATCTAAATACAAATGGTGTAAGAATTTGGAACGAATGGGCAGACAAAAATGGTGATTTAGGTCCTGTTTATGGTCATCAATGGCGAAATTGGAATAATGAAGAAATTGACCAAATAACAGAATTGATAGAAACTCTAAAAACCAATCCAAATAGCCGACGAATGCTTGTATCGGCCTGGAACCCATCGGTTTTACCAGATACTTCAAAATCATTTACCGAAAATATTGAGAATGGAAAAGTAGCTCTACCACCTTGCCATGCTTTCTTTCAGTTTTATACAACCCCACCCGACCTTTCCAAAGGAGAGGAGAAAGGAAAATTGTCCTGTCAGTTATACCAACGGTCTGCCGATGTTTTTTTAGGAGTACCGTTCAATATTGCCTCTTATGCCTTACTAACAATGATGATTGCACAAGTTTGTAATCTTGAGGCTGGTGAATTTATTCATTCGTTTGGCGATGTTCATATTTATAATAATCATTTTGAGCAATTAAAATTACAACTTTCACGAGAACCAAAATCGTTACCAAAAATGATTTTAAACCCAAGTATTAAAAATATATTTGACTTTGATTTTGAAGATTTTAGCTTACAAGATTATAATCCTCACCCTCATATTAAAGGAGAGGTTGCAGTTTAAAAAAACCTCCTATATTTGCAAAAAAATAATGCTAAAATTCTCCCAAAAAATCTCATCTTATGAAAATAAAAAATACCTTATGCTTGCTTTTGATGCTTGCTTTTTCAATTTCTTTCGCACAAAAAATTGCAAAATGTAAATGCCCAAAAACTGAATTTGTTTCAGATAAAACAGGAACCGTTTTTCGATTTACCGACGGAAATAGAATTATTGCCTGCGGTGGTATTGATGAGGAGAGTGATCCACCTACCTATTCTGAATTTATACTTGCCCAGTGCGGTAGAAAAAATATAATTGATTTTTGGGATGCCAATAAAATTTGTGAAATAGAATTAAAAAACGACACGCTATATGTACAACAGCTTGAAAATTTACCTGTTGGAAGAGGATATGCTGAAGAAACGGTTGTTTGGAGTATTGAAAAAATTTATTTTTATGCAGATCAAATGATGCGGAAAACAAATCCAAATAAATCATTACGAAAATATAAACCCACAGAAATAAAAGCCATAAACAAATTATATGAAGTTGCAAAAACAGGAGAAGTAAACGAAAAGAATATGGATCTTGCTAATAAATTATTTATAGCTGCACTTTCTGGAAGCCAGAAATCAAGAGAACATCTGTTAGATTTTAAAGAAAAATTTAGAGTTGAGGAAAGTGATTATATAGATCAATACGATGCGATACTTGCAAAATTAGAGTTTTGGGACAACTAATAATATAATACTTATGGAAAAAGACCAACACGAACTTTACGAATACGCCAGAAGACGCATCAAACAAAAGAAAAACCTATATTTTCATTTTGTTTTATTTTCAATTATGAGTATTTTTATGGCCGTAATTAACAAATGGATTGGCATTGGAGAGCCTGTAAATTGGTCTCTTTGGGTAAGTACTTTTTGGTTTTTTATGCTTATTCTGCATTTTATAAAAGTTTATATTACTGATCGTTTTATGAATAAAAATTGGGAACGAGAACAAATTGATAAACTGGTTGATAAACAAAAAATAGAGATAAACGAACTCAAAAAACAATTACAAAACCAATAATGATTACCCTAATTGCTGCCGTTGGAGAAAACAATGCTATTGGAAAAAACAATCAGTTATTGTGGCATTTACCCAATGATTTTAAGCGTTTTAAGCAAATTACAACGAATCATTTTATCATTATGGGACGGAAAACTTTTGAAAGCTTTCCTAAACCACTTCCAAATCGAACACATATTGTAATTTCTAGACAAAAAAATTACGCTCCAAATGGTTGTATTGTTGTATCAAATCTTGAAAGAGCTATAGAAATTTGCCCAAAAAATCAAGAGGTTTTCATTATTGGCGGTGGCGAAATTTACAACCAGTCTATCATAATTGCCGATAAATTAGATATTACAAAAGTACACCATTCCTTTGATGGAGATGTTTTTTTTCCTGAAATTGATTTAAAAACCTGGAAATTAACGACTACTATTTTTAATAATAAAGATGAAAAACATCAATACGATTATAGTTTTCAGGTATTTGAAAGAATAAAACCTTTACTTTAAAAAATCAATATTTCTTTTCATTCCTTCAAATTTTGTTCGTTTTAATGGTGAGTTTTTAAAAACCGAGTTAAAAATTTCTTCGGTAATCTCTGTCCAATCCTTTTTACTCATCAATAAAATTTCAGGATTTGGATTAAAGAGCGGTTCATTATGCGGTTTTGAAAATCTATTCCAAGGGCAAACATCTTGACAAATATCACAGCCGAAAGCCCAATCGTTAAATTTCCCTTTCATTTCTTGTGGAATATTATCTTTCAATTCAATCGTAAAATAAGAGATGCATTTTGAACCATCAACAATATATGGAGCAATAATTGCTGCCGTAGGACAGGCGTCTAAACAAGCGGTGCAAGAGCCACAGTGGTTTGTTGTTGGATGGTCGTAATCGAGTTCTAAATCAATAATTAGTTCGGCAATAAAATAAAAAGAACCTACTTTTTGAGTAATCAAATTACCGTTTTTCCCTATCCAGCCAAGTCCTGACTTTGCTGCCCAAGCCTTATCCAATACAGGTGCCGAATCGACAAATGCACGACCTGAAACCGCACCAATATGGGTCTGAATTGTTGTTAATAATTCTTTTAGTTTTTCTTTAATTACAAAATGATAGTCTTGCCCATAAGCATATTTTGAAATTTTAAACGAATCTGTAATTTGCTCTTTATCTGGATAATAGTTTAACAATAATGATACAACGCTTTTTGCATCATCAACTAATTTTGTAGGATCAAGCCGTTTGTCAAAATGATTTTCCATATAGCTCATTTTGCCGTGCTGATTGTTTTTTAACCAGTTCTCTAATCTTGGAGCTTCGGTTTCTAAAAAACCTGCTTTTGAAATGCCACAAGACAAAAATCCGAGTCGTTTAGCTTCGGATTTGATAAAAGATGTGTATTCGAATTTTGAGTTCAATTTATTGATTTTCAACTAAAATCAAATCTAATTCTTCGATAATTTTGAAACCTTTGTCAGCAGTAACCAAAGGTATTTTATAAACTAATGCAGTTGCAGCAATTATTGCATCGGGAAGTTTGATAGTATATCTTTGTCTTAATTTTATCGTTTGAAGTTTTATTTCATCGTTAAAATTGATGTTAAAACTATCTTTTAAAAGCATTTTTAATGAAACTTCATCAGATTTTTTTAAATTTTTATAACCCAGTAATTCAATTTCTGAAATAAAAGACACCCCAAAATCATATTCCAAAAAAGGTTCAATGAACGATCTTCCTTCGTGTAGGTATATTAAGAAATTGGTGTCGGCTAAAAAATCAATCTTCATTTTTTCTAACTTCCAGTTGATAATTTAAACCATCAATATTCCTTTTTAATTTGCCAAAATGATTTGATAAATTGCCTTTAACTGTGCTATTCCCCCTTTTTTCTAAAAAATCAATAATACTTTTTTTAGTTTCCTTTTTCTTAATTATTAAAACCATAAGCTAAATTTTTTGTAAATATAATAAAAAAATATTTTTAACTCAATTTACGCATTAAAAATATTTTTTTGATTTTTCAATATCTTTGCTGAATTTTTAATTCAATAAATAGACTTTGAAGAAAGATAGTTCTAAAGCGTAATTTGGATTTAATTTGATATTAAAACAACCCTCCTTGCACCATCGTTTTTATTTTCCCTAAATGTTTGTAAGCTTTTTCTGTAACCTCTCTACCTCTGGGGGTTCGCATAATAAATCCTTCTTGAATTAAAAATGGTTCGTAAACCTCCTCAATAGTTTCGCTACTTTCAGAAACTGCCGTTGCTAAAGTTGATAATCCAACAGGACCTCCTTTAAATTTATCAATAATAGTGTTCAGTATTTTATTGTCCATTTCGTCTAATCCGTGTGCATCTACATTGAGGGCTTTTAGGGCATATTTTGCAATTTCAATATCAATTTTTCCGTTGCCTTTTATCTGTGCAAAATCCCGAACCCGACGCAAAAGTGCATTCGCAATCCTTGGCGTTCCCCTACTTCTTCCTGCTATTTCTATGGCGGCCTCAATGGTTATTGGCATTTTTAATATAGCAGAACTCCGTTCAACAATGGTGGTTAAAAGTTCGGTGGTATAATACTGCAAACGGCTTTGGATTCCAAATCTTGCCCGCATCGGAGCTGTTAAAAGTCCTGATCGGGTGGTGGCTCCAACTAATGTAAAGGGATTAATATTTATCTGAACCGTTCGTGCATTAGGTCCAGATTCTATCATAATATCTATTCGGAAATCTTCCATTGCCGAATACAAGTATTCTTCAACAATAGGACTCAAACGATGAATTTCGTCAATAAAAAGTACATCTCTATCTTCTAAATTTGTTAATAATCCTGCTAAATCTCCTGGTTTATCAAGCACTGGTCCCGAAGTTATTTTGATACCTACTCCCAACTCATTGGCTAAAATATTAGCCAAAGTAGTTTTTCCTAATCCTGGCGGACCGTGAAAAAGGGTGTGGTCTAATGCCTCATTTCGTTGGTTTGCAGCTTGTACAAATACTTTTAAATTATCCAATACTTGGTCTTGTCCTGCAAAATCATCAAAGGATAATGGGCGGAGTTTTTTTTCTAAATCTAACTCTTCAGGATTATAATTGATATTTGTTGGGTCTAAATTTTCATTCATAATGGCAAAAGTAAAAAAAGATAATAGAATATAGGCTATAATTATGGTTTTTGTAAATTCTTTTAAATTATGATAGATATTATTTATTATAATTTAATTTTAGTTTTAGGATTGAATAAAATAGATATCAAAACTATAAACAATATTATAGATTTTGGTTTTTTTTGTGAAGATTAACTTTGTCAAAATTGCCAAAACCCCAAATATGACGGTATAACACCTCAAATTTGTGGTTATTTTTTCTAAATTTGACAATAATAACCCCAAATATGACGATATAATACGCCAAATATGACACAAACAATCCCAAATATGACGGTATAATACGCCAAATATGACACAAATAACCCCAAATATGACGGTTTGAATACAAAATTACAACCCCGCTTAATACTTTTTTATTTTATATGAAACAAAAATAAAACTTGTTTCATATAATTATATAATACATTAAATATGTCTTAATCCAAATAACTACTTTTTGTATTAATTAAACCACTTATTTGAATGATTTTTATCTATATTTGCTGTAATAAAATCCTTATAAGATGAAAAAAATCAAAAAAACACTTCTGGTTTTGCTAACAATATTATTTGTAATTATAGTGTTGACAACTATTTATTTACAGTTTTCAAAACCAAAATATGAGGGAGAATTAGAATTAAAAAACATTAAAACCCAAACTACAGTTTATTTTGATGATTATGGGGTGCCACATATTTATGCAAATTCTAAAACAGATGCCATGATAACATTAGGATTTGTACATGCTCAAGACAGATTATGGCAAATGGAATTATTACGACGCATTGCCTCTGGACGATTATCCGAAATTTTTGGCAATAAAGCCTTAAAATCAGATTTGTTTTTTGCAGGTTTAGGCATTAATGAAGCATCAGAAAAAGCTATCAAAACATTAGACAAATCAAGCGAAAGTTATCAATTAGCAATGGCTTATATAGATGGAATTAATCAATATATTGAACAAGGTAAAACCCCCATCGAATTTAGATTATTAGGTTTAAAAAAATCAAAATTCGAGCTAAAAGATGTTTATAATACTTTTGGTTTTATGGCTTTTAGTTTTGCAATGGCTCAAAAAACCGATCCTCTATTAACCGATATACGGGATAAATATGGTATGGATTATTTAAAAGATTTTGGTATTAATGGCGAATTAGGAACTACACAACTACCCAACTTTGACGGAAAAACAAAAGAATTTTCAGAGATTTCGAAAGCAGTAACCGCTCTTTTAGAGGCGTCAGAAGTTCCAGCATTTATAGGTAGTAACAGTTGGGTTATTGGAAATAAAAAAACTAAAAACAATAAAGTAATTTTAGCAAACGACCCACATATTGCGTTTTCACAACCTGGCACTTGGTATGAAGCCCACATTAAAACACCTAATTATGAGATGTATGGATTTTATTTAGCAGGAACACCTTTTCCGTTATTAGGGCATAATAGACAATATGCTTATGGTTTAACAATGTTTGAAAACGATGATATTGATTTGTATCAAGAAACAAATAATCCAGAAAATCCAAAGGAATATAAAACCCCTAAAGGGTATTCAGCATATGGAATGCGTAAAAAAACCATTGTTGTAAAAGACAGTTCTGATGTGGTTTTTACCGTAAAATCAAGTAGACATGGAGTGATTATGAACGACATTTTGATTAAAAATTTAGAAGTAAAACCAGGTTTAAAACAAAAGAATCCTGTAGCAATGCAATGGATTTATACCCAACAACCTATAAAAATTTTAGAAGCCACTTATGCACTTTGCCACGCTAATAATGTAACCGATTTTAGAAAAGATATTTCATTAATTGCAGCTCCAGGTTTAAATGTTATGTATGGAGATGCCGCTGGAAACATTGCTTGGACAACCTCTGGAAAGTTATATAAACACAATGCAGGCGTCAATACAAATTTTATTTTAGAGGGAGCGTCTGGAAAAGATGATATTACTCAATTTTTAGACAATTCAAAAAATCCACAATCTATTAATCCACCGAATGATTTTGTATATTCGTCTAATAATCAGCCTGAAGCGGTTGATGGTTTTTTATATCCAGGGTACTATTTACCAAAAGATAGAGCCAATAGAATTGTAAATTTATTGACACCTAAAAATAACTGGACAAAAGAAGAGGTGTCAAAAATGATGCTAGACAATACCTCATCTTCATCAAACAGTATTGTTAAAGTTCTAATTTCAAATATAAATTCGGCTTCATTAAACAATACTGAAAAATTGATTTTAAATCTTTTAAAAAACTGGAAGGCTACTAATAATCAGGAAGATATAGTTCCAACTATTTATAATAAATGGATGTACTGTTATTTAAAAAACACTTTTAAAGACGAGTTAGGAGCAGATGATTTTAAGATATTTTTGACCACCCATATTATGAAACAATTGGTAGAATATCAAATTCAGAACGAAAATTCGCCTTGGTGGGACGATGTTGTTACCAAAAACATAAAAGAAAATAGACACGATATCCTTTTAAAATCGTTCAAAGAGAGTGTTCTTACTTTACAAAAACAATTAGGAAACAATACCAATGATTGGGCTTGGAAAAATGTTCACACACTTGAAATTCAACATCCTATGGGTAAAATATCAGCATTACGAGGCTTATTCAATGTTGGTCCATCTGCTGTTGATGGTGGCAACGAGGTAATTAATAATATGATATTTACCCTTAATGAAAAAGGCGAATATAAAGTAGCAGGAGGACCATCAACTCGCAGAATTATTGATTTTTCTGATATTGAAAACTCGTGGAGCATCCTACCAACAGGGCAATCTGGTAATCCGATGAGTAAACATTATAGCGACCAAAATCAAATGTTTTTGGAAGGGAAATTTAGAAAAATGATGCTAAACAAAGAGGAGATTATTAATAAATCTACTAAATTAATTTTTAAATCTCATTAAGCATTTTAGAGATTTCGTCTAATTTTGGGGTCAAAATAATTTCAATTCTTCGGTTTTTAGCTTTGCCTTCTGTGGTTGTGTTTGGTGCTATTGGAGCAAATTCACTGCGTCCAGCTGCAGTTAAATTTTGTTTATTTATTGCTTTGTTTTCGCCTAATATATTCACAATTGCTGTAGCTCTTTTGGTTGATAAATCCCAGTTATCTGCAATTATTCCGCCACCAGCAATAGCGTCGTCATCGGTATGTCCTTCTATTAAAACTGCAATATCTGTGTTGTTTCCTAATACTTTACCAAGTTCTACAACTGCTTTTTTACCCTCAATACCTACCGCCCAACTTCCAGAACCAAAAAGGAGCTTGTTTTCCATAGAAACATAAACTTTCCCGTTTTTCTGTTCTACTGTCAATCCTTTTCCTTCAAATGCGTTTAAGGCTTTGGATAACGATTCTTTCAACTTTTTCATACTGGCTTCTTTCGCTGCCATAATTGCCTCTAATTCTTCTAATCGTTTAGAATTTTCGGCTAAATCAGTTTTTGTTTTATTAAATTTTGCCTGTTCATCTGCCAATGATTTCTCTTTTGCTTCTAATTTTGCTAACAAATCTCGGTTTTTTGCCATGTTGGCTTGCAACGATTCGTTGCTATTTTTTTCTAACGCTTTGTAAGAATCTTGCAATGTTTTTAAATTTTTTGACGCACTCGTATAGTCCGAAAGAAGTTGGTCTCTTTCTTGTTTTAATTTATCTATATCTTGCCTTAAAACTGTGTTCTCTGTTTCTGATTTTGTTTTTCCTGATAAAAGAGCTTCGTTTTCGTCAAGAATTTTACGATTCTCTTTTTTCAAATCGGCAAATTTGGTTTCTAAATCCGTAAATATTTTTTTAGAAACACAAGAAGTTGTTAATAATGCAATTAGTAATAATAATGTGGTTTTCTTTATCATCTTGAAAGTTTAATATTTTTCTTTGGTATTAATTTATTGGTATTATTTGTAATTTCTATTTTCTATTCAATTTCAACTAAAATAGGGCAATGGTCAGAATGTACGGCATCGGGCAAAATTACGGCTCTTTTTATCTTTTCTTCCAAATTATCTGTAACCAAATTATAGTCTATTCTCCACCCTTTATTGTTTTGTCTTGCTCCTGCCCGATAACTCCACCAACTGTATTGGTGCGGTTCCTTATTCAAATGACGGAAAGAATCAATAAAACCAGATTTGATAAACTTGTCTAACCAAGCCCTTTCTTCTGGCAAAAATCCAGATACCGTTTTGTTTCTAACAGGGTCATGAATATCAATAGCCTCATGGCAAATGTTATAATCGCCACAAATAACAAGGTTTGGTTTTTCTTTTTTTAATTCGTTTATATAATCATAAAAATCATCCATAAACATAAATTTATGTCCTAATCTTTCCATGTTTGATCCACTTGGCAAATACAGGCTCATTACAGAAATATTGTCAAAATCGGCTCTGATGTTTCGCCCTTCAAAATCCATGTGAGCAATTTTTGTACCAATTTCGATATGATTTGGTTTTGTTTTAGATAAAATTGCTACCCCTGAATAGCCTTTTTTTGTTGCCGAAAAATAGTACTGATATGGATAACCTGCGGCAGTTATATCCTCGGTTGGAATCTGACTTTCTTCTGCTTTTATTTCTTGCAAACAAATAATATCCGGATTTGCTACCTGTAACCAATCTAAAAAACCTTTGCTAATAGCCGCTCTAATTCCGTTTACATTATAAGAAATTATTTTCATCCTTTTAATTTTTTAAGTTTCAAAAGTAGTAAAAAATGATTGTATAGAATTATAATTTTTTGTAAAAAATTATTTTTTTAAATTAATCTTTTAAAGTCTCTTAAAAAATTGTATAATTGCAAATTAATTATAAAATTTAAAAAAAAATGGGAATAGGTAGTTTTATTAAAGGTATTTTTGGCAAAGCCAATATAGATGTTGATTCAATAGTTGATAAAGCAGAAAATTTTGCTGAAGATGCTATCGAAAAAGGGAAAGTAATAGCAGGTGATTTGGTTGAAAAAGTAGATGATTATGCTGATATTGCAAAAGAAAAAGTTGGTACAATGATACCTGGTGCAGGCGATGCTATTGATAACATGGTAAACACTGTAAAAGAAAAAGCTGGAGATTTAATAGAGAAGGCTGGAGATATGGCAGATGGAGTTGTTGATAGTGCAAAAGAAAAAGTTGCTGATTTAACTGGAAATTCATCAGAAGAAACAGCTAAATAACCTTCTGAAAAGATGGTTTTAACTGTCTTTTTACGATTAATTGAAAATGCTCTAAAATTAAATTTAGAGCATTTTTTATACCTAAAAAATGAAGCTTATAATCGTTTGATATTATACCCTAATCGAAAATCAATACAATAATTCATTTAGCCCAGATGGTAATGGAAATCAAAAAAGATGCGTTTTTTTCGCATCTTTTTTATTGTAATGAACAGCTGGAATAGGGTTTATTGAAAATGCCTATTGTGTTGCTCCTAAAAAATAATATTTTTATTTTATGGGTTCAAAACTAATTGCCGTTCCGCCACCTTTTGCCAAAATTAGTTGAATTGAATCTTTGTAAGTAACGGTTTTTGTAATAATTTCGTAACTGATTGGGTTGTTTTTCCAATCGGCGGTTTTGCTGTCTTGATAAATGATGGCTTTGTATTTTTGATTTGGAGATAAAAATAATAGGTTTATCGTGGTTTTTCGTGAATTTTCATCGGTAATTGCTCCTAAAAACCATCTTTCAGAATTTTTATCTTTACGGACAATTGTCAAATAATCACCTGGTTCTGCCTCGATATATTTTGATTCTTGCCAATCTAGAGCAACATCTTTTATGAATTGAAAAGCATCTGGATATTTTTCGTAATTTTCGGGTAAATCCGCCGCCATTTGCAGTGGTGAGTACATCGTTACATACAAAGCTAATTGTTTTGCAAGGGTTGTATGCACTTGTTCAGTTTTATTTTTGTCATAAACATTCATTTTTATTTCAAAAATACCTGGTGTGTAATCCATCGGTCCGCCTAAAAGTCTGGTAAACGGCAAAATAGTTTCGTGCATTGGTGGATTTCCGTTGCTCCAAGCGTTAAATTCGTTTCCACGAGCGGCTTCGGCAGCAATATAATTTGGATAAGTACGGCTGTAACCTGTTGGTCGAGAACTTTCGTGAGAGTTTACCATCAATTTATTTTCGGCAAATCGTCGGGCTATAAAATTATAATGATTAATCATTGCTTGACCATCGTGGTATTCGCCTCGTGGAATTATTTTGCCCACATAACCCGATTTTGCTGCTGGATAATTATATTTTTTCATTAAATCTAATGCTCTGTCCAAATGTCTTTCGTAATTAGCAGTCGAACCCGAAGTTTCGTGGTGCATAATCATTTTTATGTTTTTCGATTTTGCATAATCCGAAATTTCTTGTAAATTAAAATCAGGATAAGGTGTTGTAAAATCGAAAACCTCTTCTTTCCAATTGCCAAACCAGTCTTCCCAACCGGTGTTCCAGCCTTCTGCCAGTACGCTATCGAAACCGTTTTTGGCAGCAAAATCAATATATTTTTTTGTGTTTTCAGTTGTTGCTCCGTGTTTTCCTGTTGGAATTGGATTTCCTCCTGTATTTTGAGCATTTTGACTTCCTGCATAATCCCAAGTCGATTTTCCAAGGTGCATTTCCCACCATATTCCCACATATTTCATTGGTTTGATAAACGAAGTATCTTCAATCTTGCAAGGTTCGTTGAGGTTCAATATCATTTTGGAACTCACTATATCTCGTGCATCATTGCTCATCATAATGGTACGCCAAGGCGAGGTGCAAGGTGTTTGCAAATAAGCTTTATCGCCAATAGCATTTGGAACTAAATTTGAGGTTAATTTGTACTCATTTGGTACGGCATCGAGGTGCATAACTGGATAATTGACAACTGCCGCTTCAAAAATATTGATGTAAATGCCGTCAACGGATTTCATCATTAATGGCGATTGTACTCTAAAATTATTTTGAATGGTTTTTAATGCAATTCCATTGTTTATGTTGATTTTTGAATTGTCGATTTCAGAAAATTTTGTTTCCGAATAAGGATATTCTTGACTGTCATAATCGCCTGGTAACCAAAATGTTTTGTGATTACCTGTCAAATTAAATTGTGTTTTTTCGTCGCTTATTACAAAATAATTCAGTTTTTCTTGCTTTGGAAATTCGTATCTAAAAGCAACACCCTCATCGTATAATTTAAAGGCAATATTGAGCTTTCTTTCGGTTGCTTTTTGAATTAAAAAGAATGTAATTTGGTTGTATTTATTGACAATAACGGATTGCTCGCCAAGAACGGGTTTCCAAGTTTCGTTGATGACTTTGGATTCAATATTTAGGAGCGTAAAACCACTTTCTAATGCTGGCATTTCTTTTAATTGAATACCTAAATTACTATCGTTAATTATAGATTTGTTTAAATAATTAATTCGATAATTTGGTTTTCCATCGTTTGAAAGATTAAAAATTAAACTAATTTTTTTAGAGGGAGATTCAATGTTTTGGGATGCAACAATTGCAACAAAAAAGAACATTAAAGTTGATAATATTGTTTTCATTTTTTATAAATTTATTTTTTTCGTTGTTTAATGGCAATAATACAAAAGCTTTCTAAAAAACTTTTCGCATTTTCATCCAATTTTATAAATTAACTTGGCATTACTAAAAGCCTAAAATCAGTTTGGCGATAGAGAAATAGATTAAAATCCCAAATATATCGTTGCTTGTGGTGATAAATGGACCTGTGGCTAATGCTGGATCAATACCGAATTTATCTAATAATAATGGAATTGAAGTACCTATTAATGAGGCAATTATAATTACAGATATTAAAGCAATGGTTACAGTTATCCCCGTTTTAATATCGGCATTTAATAAAAAATAACTACCTAAAAATAGGATTATTGCTAAAATTGTTCCGTTTAATAAACTTAACGAAATTTCTTTTAGCAACCTGTTTATTACCGACCCACTTAAAGTATTATTTGCCAATCCTTGCACAATTATTGCCGATGATTGTACGCCCACATTCCCCGCCATTGCTGCAATTAACGGGGTAAAGAAAAATAATGAGCCGTGTTTTGCCATTGCGGGTTCAAAAAGTCCTAACATTTTTACGCTGATAAACCCCCCTAAAAGTGCCAAAACCAGCCATGGCAAACGGGCTTTGGTTAGTTCGATAATGCTGTCATCCGCCTCAACATCTTGAGAGATACCTGCTGCCAATTGATAATCCTTATCTGCTTCATCCTTAATTACATCCACAATATCATCAATGGTAATTCTACCTACCAATCGACCCAATTCATCAATAACAGGGATAGCCTCAAGGTCATATTTTTGCATAATCCTTGCCACTTCTACATCTTCGGTATCAACATTTACATAGTTTAACTTACTGATATACACCTTGCTAATCGGTGTACGGGCAGAGGTTGTTAACAAATCTTTTAAAGATAATCTACCCAACAATCGATTGTCATCATCAACAACATATATAGAATGAACCCGAGAAATATTTTCTGCCTGAATTCGCATTTGTCTAATGCAGGTAAAAACATTCCAATTTTCGTTTACTTTTACTAACTCTTTGTGCATCAATCCCCCAGCCGTATCTTCCTCAAAACGAAGAAGTTCCACAATATCTTTAGCGTGTTCTACATCTTGTAGTTCTGATATTACTTCCTGTTTTTTGCTTTTAGATAGTTCTGCAATAATATCGGCTGCATCGTTAGTTTCTAGTTCATCAAGCTCTTCAGCAATTTCTTTTGGAGATAATCTACTTAAAATATTTTCTCGCAAATCATCTTCTAATTCTAATAAAACTTCTGCCGTTTTTTCAGAATCTAATACTTTAAAAATATAAGTTGCTTCGTCAAAATCAAGTTCATCTAAAATTTCGGCAATATCAGCATGATGCAAATCATTCAATAAGACTTCCAGTTGTTGATCGTTTTTTGATTGAATAAGATGCTCTAATTGGGCAATTAGTTCCTTGCTGATTTTAAATTCCATCGGCTTCTATTTTTTGGGTCAATGCTATAAATTGATGATAATCAAGTTGTTCTGGGCGTAAATCCAAAACAGTATCTTCTCGTAAAGTATCCGACAAAGATAGTGTTTTTAAACTGTTTCGCAAGGTTTTTCGCCTTTGCTGAAAAGCGGTTTTTACTACCATAAAAAACAATTTTTCAGAACACGGTAAATTAAAATTTTCTTTTCGTTTTAATCGCAAAACGCCCGATTTTACCTTTGGTGGTGGTACAAAAACATCTTCATTTACTGTAAAAAGATATTCTGCATCATAAAATGCCTGAACCAAAACGGATAAAATTCCGTAAGTTTTAGTGCCTTTTTTTTCACAAATCCGTTCGGCAACTTCTTTCTGAAACATTCCTGCAAATTCAGGAATTTGGTTTCGTAATTCTAATGTTTTAAACACAATTTGAGTTGAAATGTTATAAGGAAAATTGCCTATTATTGCAAATTGTTTTCCGTTAAAAACTTCGTTGATATTGTATTTCAAAAAATCTTTACTGATAATTTTTTCCTGTAATTTAGGATAATTTTTATCTAAATATTCTACAGATTCCGTATCAATTTCAATAACGAAAGTATTTATATCTTTGTCTAACAAATATTTAGTTAAAACCCCCATTCCAGGACCAATTTCTAAAACACCGTCATATCCATTATAGGAAAGAGCATCGGCAATGGCAACAGCAATGCTTTCATCTTTCAAGAAATGTTGTCCGAGGTATTTTTTTGGGCTTACTTTTTCCATTTTATATAATTGGAGGTTTGTTTTTTTGTAACTGTTTTTATAGTATTTATATTCCAAATTAATAATTCTCGTTTCCCTATTTTCAATAATCTATCTTCTAAAATATCATTTCTAATTGCTCATTCGATCCATTTTTTTACAGAAAAACTCCAATAAAACCAGCAGATTACAACTCCTAGTATTATTGAAAATCGAAAATTAAAACCTACCGAAATAAATAAAAGACGATGTTGATAGCATTATTATAATTGGTAGATTTACAGTTAATTGACCCTTTAGTTAGACATCGTAATTTGAAAGTAATTTTTTCATAATTTTTAAATTAGTTTATTATTTGAAAATTAGTTTTAAGTCTAAATTATCTAATAATATAAACCTTTTAAAAAAGAAACCAAAATTACTCTTTTTCTATCAATTTTTTAGAATTTAATAAAAATAATTGTAATTTTACCAATTCATAATACTAAAAAAGTTTTTTTTAAGTTATTAGTCTAAAAACACTTTAAATTGAAAGCAAAAACCATTAACTATATAATTATCAGTTCATTATTACTTTTTTTGGTGGCTTGTTCTACCAAAAAAAATAATTTTGCAACTCGAAACTGGCAGGCATTAAATACAAAATACAATGTTCTGTTTAACGGAAATGAGGCATTAGATAAAGGAGTTTTGAAATTAAAAAATCAATACGATGATAATTTTTGGGAAATTTTACCAATAGAAAGACAGTTGCCAATGCCTGAAAAGAAAGATGGAGAAATTACCGAAATTAAAAACCCAGATTTCGATTTAGCAGAAGAAAAAGGCGTAAAAGCAGTGCAAAAAAGATCTATTTATATTGATGGTGCCGAAAAAAATTATCAAATTGATGAATCATATCTGCTAATAGGCAAAGCCCGATATTATGAAAATAGGTTTATCCCCGCAATGGAAGCTTTTAACTATATTTTGTATAAATACCCTACAAGTAGTAATATTCAGGAAGCAAAAATTTGGAGAGAAAAAACCAATATCAGGTTAGATAACGATGAATTTGCTATTAAGAATCTGAAACTATTGTTGGCAGGAATGAAAGATAAAAATCAAATTTATGCCGATGCAAATGCAATTTTAGCAGAGGCTTATGTAAAAACAAAACAAAAGGACAGTGCCGTTTATCGACTTGAAAAAGCTTTAGAATTTACAAAATCAAATGAAGAAAAAGCACGCTATCGATTTATTATTGGGCAGTTATATGAAGAATTAGACCAAAAGAACAAAGCTTTTGAAAGTTATCAATCAGTAATTGATATGAAACGAAAATCGCCAAAACAGTATGTAATTAGAGCATACGTAAAGCAAGCTAATCAATTTGATATTACAAAAAACGATACGGTTTTGTTTCTTAAAAAATTTGAAGATTTATTAAAAGATAGAGAAAATCGTCCATTTCTTGATGTTTTGCATCATCAATTAGCATTGTATTATGATAAAAATAAAAACACAAAAGAAGCAAAAAAACAATATAATTTATCTTTAAAAAACAAGAAATCAGACACTTATATAGAAGTTTCTAATTATAGAAATTTAGCCTCAATTTATTTTTATGGAGCAAAATATTCGTTGGCAGGAAAATATTACGACAGTACGCTGGTAAAATTAAATTCGAAAACAAGAGAGTATGTTTCTATAAAAAATAAAAGAGAAAATCTTGACGATGTTATTAAATATGAGACTATTGCGAATAAAAATGATAGTATTTTGAATTTAGTACAAATGAATGAATTTCAGAAATATGATTATTTTGAAAAATATATTGCTCAACTAAAAATAGACGATACAAAAGCGAAAATTACAGAAAAAAATACTATTGCAGACAAAAAATCTGATTTGCAAACAGATAATTTCTCAACAAACCCAGAAATTTCAAACGGCAAAAAAAACATGATGCCACCAAAACTGGAGCAAAAAACTTCAGAAGAAAATATGTCAAGTGATTTTTATTTCTATAACGCACAAACCGTTGTTTTTGGAAAAAATGAGTTCAAAAAAATATGGGGAGAACGGGAATTAAAAGACAATTGGAAATTTAATAAAGAGGTCTCAAATAATGATAAAGATAAAGAGGTAACCAATGACTCAAATGGAATAACAGCAACTGTTAATCCAAAATATTCAGTGGATTATTATTTAAGAAAAATACCCCAAAAACAATCAGATATTGACGAATTGAACAAGGATAGAAATTTTGCATATTATCAACTTGGGGTTATTTATAAAGAAAAATTTAAAGAATATCAACTTGCCGCAGATAAGTTAGAATCACTTTTAACAAAAAATCCAGAAGATCGATTAATTTTGCCAAGTATGTATAATTTGTATAAAATTTATGAAATTATAGATGCCAATAAAGCATCGGCAATGAAAGATGCTATTATAAATAAATTTCCAAACTCAAGATATTCTCAAATTTTAAATAGTAAAAACGGACTGAATAACACAACTGAATCGCCAGAAATGGCATATTCAAACATATACAAAAAGTATATCGCAGGAGATTATAGAACTGTATTTAAAGAAGTAGAAGGTGCTGTAAGTCAATACTCTGGAGAAGAAATAGTTTCAAAAATAGAACTATTAAAGGCGAATATTATTGGAAAAATAAATGGATTGGAAGCCTTTAAAAAGTCATTAAATTATGTTGCACTAACTTACCCAAATACAGAAGAGGGAAAAAAAGCCGAAGCTTTCTTAAAAAAAGATATTGTAACAATGGAGGGTTTTCAGTTTAATATTGAAAAAGAAACAAGTTGGAAAATTTTATATAAAATTAATAATTCTGATAGCGTTGCAAATAAAGATTTATTAAGAAAAATAACACAATTTAGTAATGATAGAAGTTCGAGCAAAGCAATTTTTTCTGTAGATTTATATACAATGGATGAAAATTTTGTAGTTTTGCACGGCTGGCGAAATGAGGAGGAAGCAAGAGGAGTAGCAACGATTTTGAAAGAATATAAAGATTATAAAGTAGCTGAAAATCCAACAGTTATTAGCAATTCTAACTATAAAATTGTTCAGATTAAGAAAAATTTAAACGAATATCTTGCCAATCCTAAAAAAGTTCCAAATCCAGTTGTAGGAAAACAGATAGATCAGAAAATAGAAGGCTCAACTAATAATATAGAAATGCCATCAAAATCAAATGTGCCAAATCCTCCTAAAAGACAACAAACAAGCGAGACTAAAGATATAGAACCAAGCAGATTTGGACCACCAGAAGTTATTGAAAACAACGAACAGAAGCAAAAATAAAATTAAAAACAATAAGTAAAAATAATTATGTTTGACAAAAAAACCCCAAAAAACTACACCGACTTGCTCGGAAAAACCAATAGAATTGTTGAGGAAACAACTATTGAAGGAAACATCAATTCTCAAGCCGATTTTAGACTAGACGGTGTATTGAAAGGCGATTTTACCTCAAAAGGTAAATTAGTTATAGGGCATTCGGGCAGTGTAATAGGTAACATAACCTGTGTAAACCTTGATATCGAAGGTAAATTTCATGGTAAAATTAAGGTAGAAGAAACTTTGAGTTTAAAAGCATCGGCAAATATAAAAGGAGATGTAATTTGCGGTAAATTATCTATTGAACCAGGGGCAGAATTTAATGCAACTTGTGTGATGCAGAGCCATGTAAAAAACAGCTATGAATCAACAAAATCAGAAGAAAAATAACACCCGAAAATGGTTAGGACTAATTAATATCCCTATACAAATGGGGATAACGGTTTTTTTATCCTCATTAATAGGTAAATGGTTTGATAATAAACATCCAAATCAGAACAATATTTATGTAAAAATATTTGCAATGGGCGGAGTTGCCATTGCCTTATATAATGTTATTAAACAAGTTAATAAATTGAATGAAAAAGAAGATTAATATAATAATGTTAAAAATTTTAGGAATTGCTACCTTAATATACAGCATTCATAAATTAGTTTTTTATTATAATTCAACTATTAAAAGTTTTAATACACCAATAGAAAAAACATATATTTTTTTTGCCATAAGTTCATTTTTAATCGTTTCCGTTGTTTCTTTTGTAAAAAGAATAAGTATTGAAAACGCAGGATTTTCATTTATAATAGCAACCTTTTTAAAAACAATAATTTCATATTTCATCTTATATCCCACAATAAATTATGGAAATATAGGAGTTGAAAAAATAAATTTCTTTTTAATATTTGCTATTTTTTCTACGATAGAAACTTTTTTTTCTGCAAAAATATTGAACCAACCCATAGAAAAGAATAATAAAATCTGAGATTGTATTAAATTTTAATAAATATATATTTTTTTTAAATTTAATTTCTTTAATTATTAAGAAAAACTTACCTTTGCACCAAATCTTAAAAAAGTAAATAAAGTCAAACTATTAATATGGTATTTTCAAAAAAACCAATACATTTTATAATAACAATGCTCGTAGCGACCGCTCCGTTTTTCGGTTTTGCAAATAATACGGATACATTACCCGTAAAACACGAAATAGCAACAATAGTTTCAGAAGTAAAACCATTATCAGAAGCAGAATTAGAAAAAGTAGAGAGAAAGGAATTTATCAACCACCACCTGATGGATTCTCATGATTTCACTTTATTTTCAGATAAAGAAACAGGAGAGCACTATGGTTTTTCATTGCCAGTGATCCTTTTAGATAACGGACTGCAAATTTTTTCTTCGTCAGAATTTCACCACGGACAATCAGTTGCCGAAAATAACGGTAATTACTATGTGTTGCATCACGAAAAAATATATAAAACAGACGAAAAAGGAACACTAATAGAAGGACACGAAGGACACCCTGAAAATGTTCGTCCTATTGATTTTTCAATCACCAAGAATGTATTAGGAATAATAGGAGTAGCAATTTTCATGTTCTTTTTGTTTACAAATTTAGCAAAATCTTTTGTAAAAAATGGAGGAATTTCAACAGGATTTGCAAGAATTTTCGAGCCTTTAGTAATCTATATTAGAGATGAAATAGCAATTCCAAATATAGGAGAAAAAGCACATAAAAAATACATGAGTTATTTACTAACAGTCTTTTTCTTTATATTTTTTCTGAACATATTAGGTCTAATGCCTTTCGGATTTAATGTTACAGGGAATATAACAATCACAGCATCATTAGCATTACTAACTTATTTGATAACCACATTTTCATCAAATAAACACTATTGGTCCCATATGCTTTGGATGCCTGGTGTGCCAATCCTATTAAAACCATTTTTAGCTTTAATAGAACTGTTAGGAACTATCATTAAACCATTCTCGTTAATGATTCGTTTATATGCAAATATGCTTGCAGGACATGTTGTTTTGATGAGTATTATTGCATTGATGTTTGTTTTTAAAAGCTGGATAGGTAGCCCATTATCATTTTTATTAGCCTTTAGTTTATCAATATTAGAAATATTGGTAGCTTTTTTACAAGCTTATATTTTCACAATGTTAACTTCTTTGTATTTTGGTGCTGCTAATGAGGAGCATCATCATGAAGAAGCACATCATTAGAATTTCAGATTTCAGATTTAAAGCAATCTAAAATCCACATTCTAAAATCAGATTGAATGTTTAATTTTTAATATATATATTATGCAAATTCCAGAAATTGTTGGAGCAGGATTAATTGTAATTGGAGCAGCTTTAGGTATTGGTAGAATTGGTGGTTCAGCAATGGACGCTATTGCTCGCCAACCAGAAGCTTCAGGCAAAATCCAAACAGCTATGATTATCGCAGCTGCACTTATTGAAGGTATTGGTTTCGCAGCTTTATTTGCGAAATAAAAACCAAAAAACAATAGTTGCAACGGTTGGTTGTAACTATTGTTTTAAAAATTAAAATTATAAAAGAATCATATAAAGAACATGGAAAAATTAATAACAGACTTTTCATTTGGATTATTTGTTTGGGAAGTACTAATATTTATTGGATTAATATTTTTATTAAAAAAATTCGCTTGGAAACCAATTCTTGACTCGGTTAATGAACGAGAAGAAGGCATAAAAAATGCACTTCTTTCTGCCGAAAACGCAAAAAAAGAAATGCAAAATTTGCAAGCAGACAATCAAAGAATTTTACAAGAAGCAAGATTAGAAAGAGATACGATGCTAAAAGAAGCTCGTGAAATTAAAGATAAGATTATTGCAGATTCTAAAACAGAAGCACAAGAGCAAGGTTTGAAAATGATAGAGCAAGCAAAAACAAGTATTCAAGCTGAAAAAAGTGCCGCAATGGCAGAAATGAAAGCACATGTTTCTAATCTATCAATAGAAATTGCAGAAAAATTATTGAAGGCAGAATTAACAAACAAAGATTCTCAAACACAGTTAGTTGAGAAAATGTTAGGCGATGCTAAATTAAATTAAAAATATGTCAAGTAACAGAGCCGCAATACGATACGCCAAAGCGATTTTAGAAATTGCAACATCAAAAAATGTTGCAGATACTACCAATGTTGATATGCAAACTATTGCAACTACTATAAAAACAAATTCAGAATTAAGTGTTTTTATTGAAAATCCAACTATAAAAGTTGAGGTTAAAAACAATGCTTTACTTGAAATTTTTACAAACACGAATGCAGTTACAAAATCATTGTTCAGATTGTTGTTTGAAAACAAAAGATTTGAAATATTAGGCAATATAGCGTCTGAATATAATAATTTATTTGACGAAATGAATAATATTGAGATAGCTAATATTACAACAGCTATGCCAATGGACAAAACTCTTGAAGCAAAAGTTTTGGAAAAAATTGCTACATTTTCTAATAAAAAAATAACAATAGAAAATACCATAGACGAATCAATCATTGGAGGATTTATTTTACGCATTGGCGACAAGCAATACAATGCTTCGGTTGCAAACAGATTACAAGTTTTGAAAAGAGAATTAGCAAATTAGTTTAAGGATTTAGATCTTAAAAGTTTTTAAAACCTTTGAGGTCAAAAAAAAGACTTGATTGTTTTGGGGAAGCAATATTTTGATTACAAGATAATTCAAAGATACCAAGACCCTGCGTGAGGGATAGAAGTGTAAATCCTTTTTTGTTTTTTGCCTTGGGCGACAACCAAATGCAAAAACAAAAAAGATTGTAACGGAAAGCCCGACCCCGATTTTTCTTCGGGGGCACGCTCCACAAATTTAAAAAATAGAATTTATAGATTATTATACAAATATATCATGGCAGAAATTAATCCAGCTGAAATATCAGCAATATTAAAAAAGCAAGTAGAAAGTTTTGAAACAGGTGCAACTTTAGAAGAAGTGGGTACGGTTTTGCAGGTAGGTGATGGTATTGCCAGAGTTTACGGACTTTCAAATGTACAATATGGCGAGTTGGTAGAATTCGACAATGGCTTGGAGGCCATCGTTTTGAACCTTGAGGAAGACAATGTTGGGGTGGTACTTTTAGGTCCATCGACAGGAATCAAAGAAGGATCAACAGCTAAAAGAACCCAAAGAATTGCTTCACTAAAAGTAGGAGAGCAAATGGTTGGAAGAGTGGTAAATACACTTGGTTTTCCTATTGATGGGAAAGGACCAATTGGTGGCGATTTATACGAAATGCCTTTGGAAAGAAAATCTCCAGGAGTAATTTTTCGTCAGCCGGTAACCGAGCCGTTACAGACAGGTATAAAAGCAGTAGACGCAATGATACCAGTAGGTAGAGGACAAAGAGAATTAGTAATTGGCGACCGTCAAACAGGTAAATCTACGGTTTGTATTGATACTATTTTAAATCAAAAAGAGTTTTACGATGCTGGAAAACCAGTATTTTGTATATATGTTGCCATTGGACAAAAAGCCTCAACAGTTGCAGGAATTGCAAAAATGTTAGAAGAAAAAGGAGCTATGAAATATACGGTTATTGTAGCAGCAAATGCTTCAGACCCTTCACCGATGCAGGTTTATGCACCACTTGCTGGAGCTGCTATTGGAGAATATTTCCGTGATTCAGGTCGTCCTGCATTAATTGTTTACGATGATTTATCTAAACAAGCAGTGGCTTATCGTGAGGTTTCTTTATTATTAAGAAGACCTCCAGGAAGAGAAGCATATCCTGGAGATGTATTTTATTTACACTCAAGATTGTTAGAAAGAGCTTGTAAAGTAATTGCAGACGATGGAATTGCAAAAAACATGAACGATTTACCAGAATCGATGAAATCTATAGTAAAAGGTGGTGGTTCATTAACTGCTTTACCAATTATCGAAACACAAGCGGGCGATGTATCTGCATATATTCCTACCAATGTAATCTCGATTACTGATGGACAAATTTTCTTGGATGGAGATTTATTTAATTCAGGTGTTAGACCTGCAATTAATGTTGGTATTTCGGTATCTCGAGTTGGTGGAAATGCACAAATTAAATCAATGAAAAAAGTAGCAGGAACTCTGAAATTAGATCAAGCACAATTTCGTGAATTAGAAGCTTTTGCAAAATTTGGTTCTGATTTAGATGCAGTTACCTTGAATGTAATTGAAAAAGGAAAACGAAATGTTGAAATTTTAAAACAAGATCTAAACGACCCTTACACTGTTGAGGATCAAGTAGCTATAATTTACGCTGGATCTAAAAACTTATTAAGAAATGTTCCTGTAAACAAGGTGAAAGAATTTGAAAAAGATTTCTTAACTTTTTTAAATAGCAAACATCGTGATGTACTTGATGGATTAAAAGCTGGAAAATTAGACGATAATATAACAAAAATTATTGAAACAGTAGCAAAAGAATTATCAGCGAAGTATTAAATTTAGTTGATAGTTGTTGCTTTTAAACCATAATTATCAACCAATATCAAATTATAAAAATATTATTGTTGAATACTTGATAGTTATTGGGATTTTTCCATCAACCATCAACTAACAACCATCAACCATAAAAATGGCAAATTTAAAAGAAATCCGTAATAGAATTACTTCCGTTTCATCAACGATGCAAATCACATCAGCAATGAAAATGGTTTCGGCCGCAAAACTTAAAAAGGCACAAGATGCTATTACCGCAATGCGACCGTATGACGAGAAATTGACAGAATTGTTACAAAACTTATCCGCAACATTAGATGCAGATACAGGTGGTGCATTTACCAATCAAAGAGAAATTAAAAAGGTGTTAATTGTTGTAATAACCTCAAACAGAGGACTTTGCGGAGCGTTTAACGCAAATATAATTAAAGAAGTAAAAAACCGTGTCGATTATTTTAACGGAAAACAAGTAGATATTCTTGCGATTGGAAAAAAAGGAAATGATGTACTTTCAAAATCATTGACAATCATTGACAATCAATCGGGTATTTTTGATAATTTAACATTTGATAATGTAGTAAAAATTGCTGATAATATCATGAATAAATTTGTTGCAAGAGATTATGATCGAATTGAAATTGTGTATAATCAATTCAAAAATGTTGCTACACAAATCGTTAAAACCGAACAATTTTTACCATTAGCACCAATAAAATCAGACACTCCAGCTTCAACAACTGATTACATTTTTGAACCATCAAAAGAAGAAATTGTACTAACCTTAATTCCAAAATTATTAAAAACCCACTTGTATAAAAGTATCAGAGATTCTTTCGCATCAGAACACGGAGCTAGAATGACCGCAATGCACAAAGCAACCGACAACGCAACAGAATTAAGAAACCAATTGAAATTGACTTATAACAAAGCCCGTCAAGCGGCAATTACTAACGAAATTTTAGAAATTGTTGGAGGTGCAGAAGCTCTTAAAGGTTAAGATAAGAGAGAATAGACGGATAGATAAAAGAGATTAAGAGCGAACGAAAGTTGGCTCTTTTTTTTGAAGCGAAGCTTTTGGCAAATTTATCAAGTATTTTCCAGCCATCCGCTATATTTTTTTTGTCCCGAAAAAAAAAAATCGGGACAAAAAAGGATGCCGCTTCTGTCTGGGCTATTTAAATTATTGCATTGAATTTTTAGAAAGGTTTGCGAAATATTCTATGAAAAAACAAATTTTTAACTCAATTGTTTCTACATTTGCATAAAATCTATTATTATGATACAAACCGTCGTAACTCCAAATAACACTAATTTAAACATCACAATACCAGTTGATTATGTTGGTAAAAAAGTGCATTTGCTTTTTTACACTGATGATGAAATAAATACAACAATACCAATAATTACTTCACAAAAAAAACCTTCCGATTTTGTTGGAATAATATCTAAGCAAACAGCAAAATCAATACTTGACGATATTTCTAAAAGCCGTGAACAATGGGACAGAATTATCTAATTGACACCAATGTGTTAATAGAATTTATTGGCAACACTTTGCCAGAAAATGGACATTCTTTCATTTTGGATATCATTGACAGTAATTTTAACATTTCAATTATCAACAAAATTGAAGTTTTGGGACATTCATCGGTCAATTCTGATATTAAAAATTTTATGGCTTTAGCTAATATTTTTCAGCTTAATGACGAAATTTCAGAAATAACCATAAACCTTCGATTGCAAAACAAAATAAAATTGCCCGATGCGATTGTTGCTGCTACTGCCTTGAATTACGGACTAATTTTAGTAACTCACAACACCAAAGATTTCAAAAACTTTGAAGATTTGGTTGTTATTGATCCTTATAATGTTTGAAGTTTAAGCAAATTCCTGTTCTTTTTTAAAAGTAAAAAAACCTTCAACGGATAAATCTTTATTTAATTTTTCCCAATGAATCCAAGAGTTATCAGACCATAATTCGTAGTTTTCTAATTCCGTTTTTGTGGCATTTTGAAATATAGGAAACCATTCTAATGGCATTTGCCTTACTTTATTATTAGTGGTTTCTAAAAATATATTTGTATCATCAAACCATATTTTTTTTGCATTCATTTTTAATCAATTTGGTTAAAAAATTTGTTCTAATCTTTATCCATAAAATTTTCACAATCCATATTTGAATTAACCAATAATCGGTTTACACTTTTACTTTCTGCATAAATTCTAAAATGATATGAATCGTTTATAATTTCATCGTGAATTGGTATATCTATATTTAAGGTTCTACTGGTAATTTTGTGAAAATGTTATTTTTGCAGAATGAAATTAGATATAAAAGAAGTTTTAGAAAAGATATTATTGCCCGTTCAAGATGGTTGGAAATTAGACAGAATAGATTTAGACGAATCAAATTTAGAGGTTCAAGTTTATCTGAATTACGATTTAAAAAACTGGTTCTACTGGTTTTCCACAGAAAAACCAGTAGAACCATAATTTTTGAACGATAAAGTTTTTAATGATTTTTTGATTTGGATATTTTTTTTTCATCATCGCATAGATATGCCTGAATTTAAACCCAGTAATTTCTTTTACTCCTAAATTGAAAGATTGCATTTCAAATCCTACAATGACCGCAATGCACAAGGCAACCGACAACGCAACAGAATTAAGAAACCAATTAAAATTAACCTACAACAAAGCCCGTCAAGCGGCAATTACTAACGAAATTTTAGAAATTGTTGGAGGTGCAGAGGCGTTGAAGGGATAAAGGAGAAGTTAGACTAAAAGATAATAGAAAGCCAGCGAAAGTTGGCTTTTTTTGTTTTGCTTTATGCCTCATCGCTCGTTTTCTATTTTAATGAGGTGTTTTGGTCTGTTAAAGATAGATTCTGTTTTATAGAACTATTGCCAATTAAAATTTTTATATAGTTCAATTATATTGAAAATTAGAACATTTATAAAAAATCCAATTATTTATAAAATTCTAACATTGGTACATAGTTTTCGGAGTCCAAAAGAAAATGAAAATTAGTAGTGTTTTGAAAATGGTTGGACAATTTTGTAAAAGCAAAAATGCAATTACCTATATTTTAGATAATTGCATTTTAAAAGTGCGGATAATAGGACTCGAACCTACACGCCTTGCGGCACCAGATCCTAAGTCTGGCATGTCTACCAATTTCACCATATCCGCAAAATTAAGGTTGCAAATGTAATAATTTTTTTATTATAAATTATAATTTTTGAATTATTTTTATTGTAATTTTGATTTTTTAAATTTATTAAAGACAATGAAAAACATAAAAACATTTGTAGAAAAAAATAAGGATCAATATATCAGTGAGTTAATTGAGATTTTAAAAATTCCATCTGTCTCGGCAGACCCGTCATATGAAAAAGATGTTATAAGAATGGCAGATGCTGTAAAAAAATCACTCGAAAATGCAGGATGTAACTTTGTAGAAATGTGTCAAACTCCAGGTTATCCAATTGTTTTTGGGGAACATATTATAGATGCCAATTTACCAACAATATTAGTTTACGGACACTACGATGTGCAACCCGCAGATCCATTAGAGTTATGGACTTCTCCTCCTTTTGAACCTGTTATAAAAACCACCGAGATCCATCCCGAAGGAGCTATTTTTGCCCGTGGTGCTTGTGATGATAAGGGTCAAATGTATATGCATGTAAAAGCATTTGAGTATATGATTGCTAATAATTGTTTACCATGCAATGTAAAATTTATGATTGAAGGTGAGGAAGAGGTTGGTTCTAAAAGTTTAGGTTGGTTTGTATCACAAAATCAAGAAAAACTATCTTGCGATGTTATTTTAATATCAGATACAGGGATGATTTCCAATCAACAACCATCAATAACTACTGGTTTGAGAGGTTTATCCTATGTGGAAGTTGAGGTTACTGGACCTAACCGTGATTTGCATTCTGGATTATATGGTGGTGCGGTTGCTAATCCAATTAATGTTTTAACAAAAATGATAGCTTCGTTGCACGATGAAGATAATCATATTAATATACCTGGTTTTTATGACAATGTTGAAGAACTTTCTTCAGAAGAAAGAGCCGAAATGGCAAAAGCACCTTTTAGTTTAGAAAATTACAAAAAAGCATTGAATATCAACGATATATATGGAGAAAAAGCTTATACAACCAACGAAAGAAATTCAATAAGACCAACCCTTGATGTAAATGGAATTTATGGAGGATACACTGGAGAAGGGGCAAAAACCGTAATTGCCAGCCAAGCATTTGCTAAAATTTCGATGAGATTAGTTCCTAATCAAGATTGGGAAGAAATTACGGAATTATTCACAAAACACTTCGAAAATATTGCTCCTGCTGGGGTTACGGTAAGAGTAAAACCACATCATGGCGGTCAGGGTTATGTTACTCCGATAGACAGTATTGGTTACAAAGCGGCAAATATGGCATATACTGAAACTTTTGGTGTTCCCGCAATTCCTGTTCGTTCTGGCGGTAGTATTCCTATTGTTGCCTTGTTTGAGAAAGAGTTAAAATCCAAAACAATCCTTATGGGTTTTGGACTTGATAGTGATGCTATCCATTCTCCAAACGAGCATTTTGGAATTTTTAATTACCTAAAAGGTATTGAAACCATACCATTATTTTATAAATATTTTGTGGAATTGAGTAATTAAGTTTGATTTTATAGGTATAAAAAAATGCTCTAAATTTAATTTTAGAGCATTTTTCAAAATTTGAATAATTACCACTTTATTATAGCACTTGCCCAAGTAAAACCACTACCAAATGCTGCTAAAACTACAGTATCACCTGCATTAATTTTACCTTTTTCCCAAGCTTCGGTAAGAGCAATTGGTATAGAGGCAGCGGTGGTGTTTCCGTATTTTTGGATGTTGTTAAAGACTTGATCATCGGTCAAGCCAAATTTTTTCTGAATAAATTGAGATATTCTTAAATTTGCTTGATGAGGTATAAGCATATTGATATCCGAAGTTTTTAAATTATTTGCCTCTAAACCTTCGTTGATTACTTCCGAAAATCGAACTACGGCATGTTTAAAAACAAACTGTCCGTTCATATACGGAAAATAACTTTCGTCATCTGGATTGTTATCTGCTAAAATATCGGTTACCCATCGACCGCCCATTCCTGGTGCAAGTACTGCCAATTCTTTTGCGTATTCTCCTTCTGAATGTAAATGGGTTGATAGCACTCCTTTTGTTGTGTCTTTTTCCCGAGTTAAAACTGCTGCTCCTGCTCCATCACCAAAAATAACAGAAACATTTCTCCCTCGAGTTGTCATATCAAGTCCAATAGATTGTAATTCTGAACCTACAATTAGTATGTTTTTATACATTCCTGTTTTTATGTATTGATCAGCAATAGAAAGAGCATAAACAAAGCCCGAACATTGATTACGAATGTCTAATGCACCAACAGTTCGCATCCCCAGTTGTTTCTGAAGTTCAACACCTGGTCCTGGAAAATAATAATCTGGAGAGATAGTTGCAAATACTATAAAATCGATGTCGTTTGCTGTCAATCCTGATCGTTCGATAGCAATTTTAGCTGCTTTAACCCCCATAGATGTGGTTGTTTCAGTGCTTCCTTTAATAATATGTCTTCGTTCCTGAATCCCTGTTCGTTCCTGAATCCACTCATCATTGGTATCAATTATTTTAGCTAAATCGTCATTGGTTACAATATTTTCGGGTACAAAATAACCTAGTCCTTTAATTCTTGAATTATACATAATTTGTGTTTATTTAAAATTATAATTTATTTTTCACCAGTTTTGCAAATCTTATATATAAAAATAGTGCCGCAACAGAAAGTCCTGCACACAATCCAATCCATATCCCAACTGCTTTAAAATCAGTATGTTTGCATAAATAATAAGATATAGGAAAGCCCACCATCCAATAGGCAACAAAGGTAATATACATTGGAATTTTTACATCCTGAAGCCCTCTCAATGCTCCAAGTACAACTACCTGTACACCATCAGAAATTTGAAAAAAGGCTGCAATTAAAAGTAACTTTGAAGCTACGGAAATGATTTCGGTATTATTCAAAATTTCTTCAGGATTATTGGTGTCTAAAAATAATTGTGGTAAATAATTATGAAAAACAATAAATAATATTGCAAAAAACGATTCTAAAATAACAACCATTAAAAATATAGATCTAGCGGTGATTATTAATTGTTTAAAATCGTTAATTCCTTTTAGATAACTTATTCTAATCATGGCAGTTACATTTAATCCCATAGCAAACATATAAGTAATTGTTGCTAATGTTAATGCAATTTGATTTGCTGCTTGATTGTTTTTGTTGATAGAACCCGCAAGCCATATTGCAGCTGTAAAAAGTGCTACTTCAAACAACATTTGCATAGCCGATGGTAATCCTAAATTTATTATCCTTTTTAGTATTGTTTTTTTGATTGTTGAAAATTTAAATTTTTCAAAACAATGTGCCATCAAAGGGTCGTTTTTCATTACATAGTGCATAAAAACCACCATCATTATCCGAGAAATTACAGTTCCTAATGCAGCTCCAAGTATTCCCATTTTTGGGAAAAACCATAAACCATAAATAAATATAAAATTTAAAACAACATGAACAATATTCGCCATATATATTGCAATCATTGAGTTTTTTGTTTTCGATAATCCGTCAGAGAACTGTTTGTATCCTTGAAAAAGAATTACTGGAATTAATGAAAAAGCAACCCAGTCAATGTATGGCGTTGCTAAATTTACAACGGCTTCTGGTTGATGCATAAGTAACATTATTGGCTTTGCTAAAACAACCATAATGAATAAAAATACACCAATTATTGAACATAATAAAATTCCGTGCTGAAAGGTTGCTTTTATTTTTTTTGTATCATTTTCGGCAAAAGCCTCTGATGTTAAAGGTGTTATGGCGGTAGAAAATCCAATTCCGATAGACATTGCAATAAAAATAAAACTATTCCCTAAAGAAACTGCTGCTAATTCTGTTGAGCCAAGATTTCCCACCATCAAATTATCGGTGATGCCAATAAGCGTGTGTCCTAACATCCCTAAAATAACAGGATAAGCTAATTTTATGTTTTGTGAAAACTCTTTTATGTAAATGGAAAAATTCATTTTTTAGATTATATTTATTGCAAAAATAGGATAGATATTTAAAAAAACGATTATTTTTTGTGGTTTTAATTTATATTTGTGCTAAAAAATTAATATTTATGACTGCGTTTGAACTTGAAAAAAGATTTACAATAGATAAAATTGGAGCCACATCTGGATTACTTTTAATTGATAACGAACTGTATATTATTGCCGATAACAGTTCGTATTTATATAAATATCAGATTGATACAGCCATTTTAGAAAAAATAAAATTACACAAAAACAGTCAGGAAAACTGTTCTAAAAAAGAGAAATTTGATTTTGAATCAATTACTAAAAAAGGAAACAAATTACACATTTTTGGTTCTGGATCAACAAAAAATAGGAATCTTAAATTTTCTTATGATTTAGAAACTAGAACCATAGAAAAGAAAAATTTAACCAAAAAGTATGATTCATTTGCCGAAACAATCTCTATAGAAATAACGGAATTAAACATTGAAGGTGTTTTTTATAACGCTAATAAATGGTATTTTTTTCAGAGAGGAAATGGAGAAATGGCACAAAATGGTGTCTTTATAATTGACGAAAATAAGAATATTGAATTTAAAAAAATTGAATTGCCAAAGGTTCAAAATATTGAAGCTTCGTTTACAGATGCTATTTTTATGAATAATAAAATATATTTTTTGGCAGCAGCCGAGAATAGTAACTCTACTTATAATGACGGAGAAATTTTTGGTAGTTTTATAGGTTGCATGAGCCTTGATTTTGAAATTATTTTTATTCAAAAAATATCAGATACTCAAAAATTTGAAGGCTTAACGGTTTATAATCAAATAGATAATAAAATCAATTTTTGGCTTTGTGAGGATAATGATAGCGAAGAATTAAAGGCAGATATTTATCAATTATCTTTAATTTGTTAAATAAACCCAAGCTGTTTTTTCTTCTCCGGAATTAAAAAAAATAAGAATAGGCTTATTTTTTTAACTATTTTGTTTTTTTTAATAAACTATTTTGTAATTTTTACCAACTGCCACCACTACCGCCACCAGAAAATCCACCACCGCCAAAACCACCACCAAAACCACCACCAGATGAACCTCCAAAACCTCCACCGCCGTTGCTTCTTCCCATATTACTCAAAATAATTACATCGAGTAATGAGGGTGTGCCTCCACCACCAAATTTATTGTTGCCATTATTGTTTCGAGCAATAATAAATATTACAATTATGATTATTAATAAAATTAATCCTATCGGAAATTCTCCATCGGCATTTTTCTTTCGAGTGCCTTTGTATTTTCCTGTAAAAACTTTAAAAATTTCGTTTGTTCCTTTATCTAATCCTTTATAATAACTGCCAGCTTTAAACTCTGGTATAATAACATTTCGGGTAATCTCTCCACCAATTCCTGCTGTCAATCTATCCTCAAGCCCGTATCCTGCTGATATCCATATTTTTCTTTCGGCTTTTGCTAATAAAATAATTACTCCGTTATCGTTAGCTTTACTTCCGCCGATTTTCCATTGTTGTCCCCATTTTGGGGTTAAAATTCCAATATCTTCTCCTTCCAAACTCTCAATCGTAATTACTACAATTTGGGTTGTTGTAGAGTCAGAATATCTAATAAGTTTTTCTTCTAACTGTGCTTTTTCATCAGGATTTAGAACATTGGCATAATCATAAACTGATGTTTGTAGTTTAGGAATTTTTGGAATTGTAAATTGTCCAAAAGTTGATGGTACAAACAAGAAACAAAAAACCAATTTTAATAAAACAGAGGTGTTTTTTTTATTTAGTTTCATTATCCTTTTGATATTTCGTTAGGTAATTCATTGGTATCATCGTCTTGAAAAGGAAAAAAGTGTTTCAATTTTTCGCCTGCTTTTGTAATTCCTTCTACTAATCCGTTTTTAAAATTTCCGTTTTTAAAATGATTGCCGATAATATTTTTAGTACTTTCCCAAAAATCCGACGGAACAACAGTATTAATACCAACATCGCCATAGATAGCAAATTTTTTATCTTTTACGGCAACATAGATAATTACACCATTGGCATCTTTGGTTTTATTCATTTCTAGTTCATAAAAAACCTCCACCGCCCTATCTATTGGGGCAATGGAAGTTGTTTTTTCTATATGAACTCGAATTTCTCCAGAAGTGTTTTTTTCGGCCATACAAATAGCATCAACTATTTGTTGTTCTTCTATTTTTGATAAAAACGCTTCTACTTTTGACATTTTCAGTTTCTGATATAATTAGAATTTTACTTCCACAGGTTTTTCTGCACCTTCTACTGCTTTAAAATAAGCTTTTTCTTTATATTTTCCTAAAAACATACTTTGTGGCATTCCTAAAACATAAGAATTATATACCTCAATACTCTCATTGAAACGAGTTCTTGCGGTTAAAATTTGATTTTCGGTACTGGCTAATTCATCCTGCAATTTCAAGAAATTTTCATTGGTTTTTAATTGAGGGTATTGTTCTACTGAGACTAACAATCTTGATAATGAGCTACTTAATCCACTTTGAGCTTGGTTAAATTGTGCTAATTGTTCTGGTGTAATGTTTTTTGGATCAATGGTTATTGCTGTTGCTTTTGCTCTTGCTTCAATAACCGCAGTGAGTGTGCCTTTTTCAAAATCGGCTGCACCTTTTACGGTGTTTACTAAATTTCCAATCAAATCATTTCGTCTTTGATAGGCTGTGTTTACATTCCCCCATTCTTTTTCAGTGGCTTGATTATAGCCCAAAGCGGTGTTTTGAATTCCCATATACCAAAATCCGATAATGGCTAAAATTCCTAATACGATTCCAATAGGTAATAAATTTTTCATAATTTTTTTGTTTATAATTCTAATTTAATGTTTAATAATTCGATTTTTATTTTTTCTAATTTACTGATAATTTCAAATTTATCTAATATTCTTTTTTGTCCTTCTTTTAGATGTGTTTTTGCTCCCTCCAAAGTAAACCCCCTTTCTTTTACTAAATGATATATTAATTGAAAGTTTTTAACATCATCTGGGGTAAACATTCTATTGCCTTTAGCGTTTTTTTTTGGCTTTAAAATATCAAATTCGCTATCCCAAAATCGTATTAAAGAGGCATTTACATTAAACGCTTTTGAGATTTCTCCCATACTGTAATATCTTTTGTTTTCAGGCAAATTGGCGTGCATCAGTCAAATGATTGGTTTTCTTGATTGGCAATATTTGATATAGCAACATATTCTGCTGCGGAAATGTTTCCATAATAAAAATTTAGCGGATTAACAACATTTCCGTTTTTATGCACTTCATAATGGCAATGTGGTGCTTGCGAACGCCCAGTACTGCCAACATATCCGATAACATCTCCTCTTTTTACCTGTTGTCCAACCCTGCATTTATACCTGCTTAAATGTGCATATAGCGTTTCATAACCAAAACCATGCCGAATTACAATATGATTTCCATATCCTGATGCGGCGGCATCGGCACGAGCAATAACACCATCACCTGTTGCATAAATTGGCGAACCTGTTGGGGCTGTAAAATCCATTCCTTGGTGCATTTTTCGTATTTTTGTAAATGGATCTGACCTATATCCAAATCCTGATGCCATTCGTTTTAAATTCTCATTCCGAACGGGTTGAATTGCAGGAATTGCTGCTAATAAGTTTTCTTTAGTTTTTGCTAATGCTAATATTTGGTCTAATGATTTTGATTGTATGACCAACTCTTTTGTTAAAATATCTACTCGTTTTGAGGTGTTTATCACTAATTGTGAATTGTCAAATCCTTCTAACTCTTTGTATCTGTTTTTTATATCTAAACCTGCTTTTCTAGCTTCATTTGGAATTTCATTGGCATTAAAATAAATTCGATATAAGTTGTTGTCCCTATCTTCAATATCTGATAAAACTTCCTCTAATTGGTTTATTTTTCTATTTAATATTGCATATCTCAACTTTAAATTATCGGTTTCTCGGCTTAATGCTCTATCTTTTGGGGTTTCAAAAAATGGGGTGTTTAATATTATTAGGTAACTCAAAAAACCAAACAATACAGACGCTAATAAAAATAGAAGACCATAACCTAATTTGGTTCCTTTTTTTATTTTAATCTTTCTGTATGCCAGATTTTCTGAATCGTAATAGTATTTTACTTTTGCCATATTATTGATTTGTCGAACAAATTTAATAAATGTTTCGTTATTTTTACTAAAATTAATTTAAAAAAACTATTTCTTGTGTTTTTTTTAAAGATTAATGAACAGGAACATCATTTTCTTGGGTTGTATCGGTTACTTCTTTTTTGTTTTTTTTGTAATTTATTAATTTAAGACGCTTTATAATTGCAAAATTAAAGCTAATGATAATGAAACTTTTATAAACTAAATTTATAAGATGGTTGGTAACATTTGGTAATAAAAGTACAACTATCAATAAACAGGTCATTATCAAGATTATTTTTAAATATCCTTTATCAATGGGTAAAATTCCAAATTTTTTGTAAATAAATCCCATCTTCAAAAAATTATACAAGCATATTGATATAGTTGATGCAATGGCAACTCCCATTAATTCTAACGATGTGTTGGTTAAAAAATAAAAAGTTAGTGATAAATTTATAATTACTAATACAAGAATACTCAGCAAATTGAATTTATAATATTTGGAGTATGTAATAATTTCAGTGTTAAATCCAGTAGCGATATTAACCAAAATACCAATTCCTAACACATTGATTACGGGTATCATAGAGTCAAATTTATGGTAATTTTCAACAAATAAAGGCAAAGAATCTGGAACAATGATATACAACAAACTATATAATAAAAAACCTCTAAAAAAGAGTTTCTTTGCAGTTTTTTTGTATATCCAATCGAGTTTTTTTATTGAATTTTTTTTCACCAAATAGGAAACTTTTGGTCCGTTTAAAGCTATAAAACCTGTTGCAGGTATGGCAATTAGGCTAGAAAACATCATTGCAAAACTGTACAGTCCATTTTTTTCAAAACCCAAAAACGGCGGTATCATGAAATTTTCTATTCTAAAGGCTAATATTGATCCTAAACTGCCCAATAACGAGAAAAAACAAAATTTTATCAAATCGTTTACTGAAAAATCCTCGAACAAATGTTCAATTTTTATTGAAAATCTGGGGATTGAAAATCGAAAAACATAGGTTAACATTAAAAAAACAATTACAAAATGCCCGTAACTAAAGGCAATTAATAAACTTTTTATAGAACCTATATTTCTATATAGGAAAAAGAACAAAATAGGAAGTAATATTTTTGGGAGTACTTTTTCTAACAAAACGGGAATTGTAACTTTATTTAAGGTTACGGCTCGACTTTTTATAAGTTCAATAAACGCCAATGCAATGGCTAATAAAAGCCCAAAATAGTAATAATCATAGTCTGTTAGATGAAAAAAACCTTCAATAACTTGTAAAATAAAAATAAATACAATTGATATACTAGCAATAAATACAATTGAGTTTCCAAAAAATGTTTTAGTGTGGTAGGATTTCAATAATGGATTAAAATTTACTAAAGATTGTGCCAAACCAAAAAGTAAAAAAGGATACACTAAATGCCCAATGGTTTCAATAAATTTTATTTTTCCTAAAAATTCCAAATCATTTGGATAGATAAATAAAAAGGAAAAAAATCCAAGTATATAAGCAATATAGTTTGCAACATTATACCAAAAAATTTGTTTACTAGTTTTAGCCTTATTTTTGCTCATAATTTTTTTATACTTTTCTAAAACAATCCGTTTAATTCTGCATCTATTTTATTGATAACTAATCCTAAATCTTCAGGATTATTAACAAAATCAATACTATCAACATCTATTATTAATAATTTTCCTCTGTCATAACTTTGAATCCACGCTTCATACCGTTCATTTAATCTGCTTAAATAATCTATCGAAATGGAATTTTCGTAATCTCTTCCTCGTTTGTGTATTTGAGCTACTAAATTTGGAATAGAACTTCGCAAATAGATTAACATATCTGGTGGTTTTACAAGGCTTTCCATCAGTTCAAATAATGATTTATAGTTTTCAAAATCACGATTTGCCATCAATCCCATTCCGTGTAAATTTGGTGCAAAAATATGTGCATCTTCATAAATTGTACGATCTTGGATAACTTTTTTACCACTTTCACGAATTTGTAAAACTTGTCGAAACCTGTTGTTTAAGAAATATATCTGTAAATTAAAACTCCATCTTTCCATTTGATGATAAAAATCATCAAGGTATGGGTTATCAACAACATCTTCAAAATGAGGTTCCCATTTGAATTGTTTGGCTAACAAATTTGTTAAAGATGTTTTGCCAGCCCCTATGTTTCCTGCTACTGCTATATGCATTATTTTTGATTTTTTTGTTTAAAAACTAGTGCCGTAAAAATAGTCTTTTTTTTGTGTTATGAAAGCATAATATACAAAAAAACTAATTTATAGAACCCACCTTTAATTAAATATTTCAATGATAATCCTTTAAACAAACATTCAACACTTGTAATAATTCTAATATTTCATTTTCTGAATTATAACTATGCAAACAAATTCTTAACCGTTCTTGACCCTCAGTAACTGTTGGAGATAAAATTGGTCTAACATCAAAATGATTAATTTGTAATTGATTAGCAATGTTTTTAACGGTTGTATTTCCTGAAATTATAGCACTTTGTATCGCTGATTTGCTATCAACAAAGATAGAGGAGAGCCCTAAAAGTTCTTTCTGAATGTTAAAAAAAGTAATTTTTTCTTGTAGTTTTTCAACAATTAATTTATTGTTTTCCAAAAAGATATATGCCTGCTGAATGGTTGCTACCGCATGTGGCGAAAGACCAGTTGTATAGATAAAACTTCTAGAAAAGTTTATTAAATAATCTTTCAAATTCTGACACCCTAAAACTGCCGCACCATGACAACCCAAACCCTTACCAAAGGTTATAATTCGAGCAAAAACATCGTCTTGAAGATGGTATTTTTGAACCAAACCCTCACTACCAAAATTTTCTGAATTTCCAAAAACACCCAATGCATGTGCCTCATCAACAACAAGTTTGCAGAAATATTTTTTACTTATCAGAACCATTTTTTCTAAATCAGGACAATCGCCATCCATAGAAAAAACACTTTCGGTTGCAATATAAATTGTGAATTCTGGATTATGAATTGCGAATTGCGAAACTAATTTCTCTAAATCTTCAAAATCATTATGCTTAAATTTATATGATTTTGCGTTTGATAATCTTATTCCATCACGGATAGAGGCATGGCACCATTCATCGTACAGGACAATATCATTTCGTTGTGGGATGGCACTAAAAAACCCAACATTTGCATCGTACCCGGAATTAAAAATCAAGGCACTTTCCGATTGATGAAATGCAGCTATCAACCTTTCAGTATCAGTATATAAATTGTGATTTCCAGACAATAACCGAGAACCAGTTGCTCCATTTATTGTAATATTTCTCTCCGTCAAGTACCGATGGGTTTCGTTAAAAATAACATCATTTTTTGCGAAGCCTAAATAATCATTTGATGAAAAATCAACTAAATTATTTTGTTCAGAAAGATTTCGTAGCGAGTTATTTAACTTGCGGTTTTCTAATTTTTGTAAAAGGAATTTCGGAAGGTTCATTTTGTAAAATTAATATTTTTTTTAAACATTAGCCAAAAATTGTAAAACTCTTTCTGATTGTTGTAAATTTTAGCAAAAATGATTTTTTTATCAAATAAAATTTATAGAACCCACCTAAATATATGATTAATTCATAACTCACTACTTTTTATAATCAATATTAGATAGTTTACCTTGTAATTCTATTTTTTTTAATTGTAAATTTCTTGTTATCAAATAGTTATCTTATTTTTTGTTATAATATAGTATATTTTTTAATTTTATATAGAACTATATCGAAATAATTTATATTTTTACACTCAATTAACTTTAATCAAAAAGTAACTGATGAAAATCAAATTTTTTATTCTACTAGCTTCGTTAATTACCGCTATTAATTACGGGCAAACAATTTCAGGAAAAATTACAGACGATGTAGGCATTTCTTTATCTGGCGTAAATGTAAGATCCACAAGTTCAAAAGCATCAGCTGTTTCAGACTTTGATGGAAATTTCAAAATTAAGGCAACCGTAGGCGAAAAATTAAGCTTTAGTTTAGTAGGAATGCAAACCATTACAGTTGTTGCATTAAATAATATGACTATAAAAATGAAAGAAACCAAGACCGATCTACAAGAAGTTGTAGTGGTTGGTTATGGAACCAGAAAAGCCGTTGATGCCACTATGTCTGTTGCTAAAGTGAAATCTGACGATATATCAAAACAAAAAGTATTGCGACCAGACCAAGCCGTACAAGGAAGAATGACAGGTGTAACTGTTGTTGGGTCGGACGAACCAGGTACTGCAGCAAGAATTATTGTTAGAGGTGTAAATTCTGTAAGAAATTCAGACAAACAACCTTTATATGTAGTTGATGGTGTTTTTCAAGATGATATCAATAATTTAAGTTCAAGTTCAATTGAAACATTTGAGGTTTTAAAAGACGCATCTGCACTTGCAATATATGGAAACCAAGCAGCTCGTGGTGTTGTAATTATTACAACAAAAAAAGGAAAAGGAGCAATGAGTGTAAATTTTGATAATTATTTTGGAATTAGAAATCCACTTAAAATTGTTAAAATGGCAAGCAGTAATCAATATGCTTATTATACCAATTTAGCAGATCAAACAATTAGATATTCTCAAGACCAGCCTGTTAATACAAATTGGTTGAAAGAAGTAACTAAAACGGCAACTTATCAGAATATGGATTTGACAATTTCGGGTAGCACGGATAAAAATGTTTATTCATTTAACGCTAATAATTATAACGAAAACTCTATAATTCCAGGTGCAAAATACAATCGATCAACATTTAGATTGGTAAATGATTATAAACTGACAGATAAATTAAAAATCGATACTCGTTTAAACCTTGGTTTTACAAACGGAACAGTAAAAGGCAGTGGAGCAATAACAACTGCTTACAGACAATCACCAATTGTACCCGTTTATTATAATAATGGAAAATATGGTCAGTCATATGTTGGTTCAAACGGATTTGCCGATGAAACTGGATATACTGAAACTTTCGGCACACCAGATTTTAATAATGTTGGAAATCCTGTTATGGATTTGAATATGCAGAAAGAAGAATATAAAAATATTAATTTGATTTTGGGTGTTGCAGCCAATTACAAGATTAGTAATAGTTTAAAATATACTGCAAATTATGGTGGAAGAATTAATAATTTTAGTCGTTTTATTTTTGATGATATAGAAGCTAAATTTTTAGGAAACAATCCAATAAAAACAGCATTCCCTGATTTAAAAAGAAACAAACTTGAATTATTAAAAACATCTATTTTTAACTGGAACTTCAACAATTATATTACTTTCAATAAAAAATTTGGAGAAATTCACGATTTAGAGTTAATGGGAGGATTAGAACTTATTCACGAAGGTGGAGCAGAAGAAGTAAAAGGAGTTCAATATAACTTACCAAAAGAATCAAATTATTGGCAATTCAAATTTACTGAAAACGTTGAACTTCAAGAAGCTTATGGAGGTCAGGGTAATGATAAAAACAAATTTTCTTATTTTTCAAGGTTGCAATATAAATTATTAGATCGATACTTATTAACATCCAATATACGATATGATGGTTCATCTCAATTTCTACCAGGTCATCAGTGGGGATTTTTCCCTTCTTTTGGAGCTGGTTGGGTGGTTTCTAAAGAGAATTTCTTGAAAGACAGCAAAATTATTAACTTTTTTAAAATAAGAGGTGGTTGGGGTAAAATAGGTGATTCGGATATAGGTAGAAACATTCAAACTTTTACTTATGGAACAACTGGATATTCTTTTGGAGATACACCGGTGCCTTTTACAAGTAGTTCAAAAGAAATTGACAAATTAATTACTTGGGAAACAACTCGCTCTTATTCTGCGGGTTTTGAATTAGATTTATTTAATAGTCGTTTAAAAACCGTTTTTGATTATTATGATAAATTAAATACTAATATTATTATTGATTTTGATTCTCCTGCAGCCAACGGTGATTCTAATAGTGTACCAAAACACGGTGGACAGGTTTCTAATAAAGGTATTGAAATTGCAATGAACTGGAACGACAAAATTAATGATAACTTAAAATATCGTTTTGGTATTAATTATACAAAAAACAAAAATGAATTAGTTGAAGTTGCAGAAGGAATACAGAAAGTAGCAAAAGGTGGTCTTGGGAATGGACAATATACAAAAGTATTGTCAAAAGAAGCTGTTGGACAACCATTAGGGTCATATTATTTATGGGAATATGCGGGTTTGGATAATAACGGAAAAATGTTGTTTTATAACAATGCAGGCAACAAAGTTTCTGCAACAGCATTGAGCGATAAAGATAGAAAATTTATGGGTTCGGCTTTGCCAACTACCACTATTGGTATCGATTTAGGAGTAACCTATAAACGATTTGATTTATCCGTTTTTAGTTATGTAGCATTGGGCGGTAAAGTTTACAATGCAAAAAAAGCACTTCGTTGGGAAGGTGAAAACATAGAACAAAGTATTGCAGAAGATTTTTGGACTCCAACCAATACAGACTCTTCAAATCCAGCACCTTTTAATTATGTGCCAATTGCCTCATCATTTTATTTAGAATCAGGAGATTTTTTTAGAATAAACAATATAAATTTATCGTATAATCTAGAACCCATTGCAAAATTCATTACTGGTGGGCAAGTTTATTTTAATGTTATTAATCCCTATATTTATCAAGAGTTTACAGGTTTTAGTCCAGAAATTAGCGGTGATCCGCTTGATGGTATGGGATTAGAGAAAGATGCTTACCCAACATTGCGTTCTTTTGTTTTAGGAATCAAATTAAATTTTTAATTTAAAAAGTTATGAAAAAAAATAAAATAATCATTACATTACTTCTTTCAGTTTTTATTATTGGTTGTCAAGATGAGTTTTTAGATGTAGAACAAAGAGAAGATTTATTATCAGATCCAAATCTTGTTAATAACGAAGACGGAGCAAAATCAATTGTAACAGCTGTTTATGCTAAATATTTGGATTGGAATTTAAGTTCCTTTGCTTGGATTGGAATTTCGAGTATTACAACAGATGATGCTGACAAGGGTTCAGACCCTGGTGATACTGGTTCAGATAAAGATGTGTTAGACGATCTGAATTGGAATGCATCAAGTATATCTTTCAATGAAGTGTACAGAGGTAGTTATCAGGCTATTGGTAGAGCAAATTTTGCCATTGGTCAATTACCGCTTATAAGTAGTGTGGATATTGCATTAAGAAACAGATTAATTGGAGAAGCAAAATTTTTAAGAGCATTCACTTATTTTAATTTGGTTAGAATGTATGGAGGTGTACCATTGGTTAATAAGGTTGCAGTAAACGGTAATGCCGACGACAAGATAATGCTTGAAGAAAGAAAATCGGTTGCTCAAATATATGCTTTCATCGAACAAGATTTAATAGATGCAATAGCCTCTTTACCAGATAAATCTGTTTATTCTGCATTAGAAAAAGCAAGAGTCTCAAAAGGTTCAGCATTAGCATTAATGTCTAAAGTAAAATTATACCGTCAACAATGGCAGTCTGTAATTGATTATACAGGTCAAATTACAGGATATAGTTTAGTAACTAATTACGCATCAATTTTTAAAGAATCCGGAGAATTTAATGCAGAATCGATGTTCGAAATTAACGGATATGCTGGAGACCCTGCAAAAGGAATTCAACAATACAGCCAAAGCCAAGGAGCAAGAGGTTCTGGCGGTTGGGGTTGGGGTTTTAATACACCATCTGCATCATTATTAAACGCTTATGAAACAAACGATTTGAGAAAAGCTGCAACAATAATTTTTGCAGGTCAAACATTGTACGATGGTAGAGTTGTACCAATGGCTACTGCAAATCCAAGATACAATTACAAAGCTTATGGAGCTATAAATTCTACATCAAACGACACAGAAACTAACATAAGATACCTTCGCTACGCAGAAGTATTATTACTCCGTGCCGAGGCTTTCAACGAATTAAACGATTTGCCAAATGCCAAATTAGAACTCAATAAAGTTCGAACTCGTGCTGGTTTACCAAACACAACTGCCACAACACAAGCCGATTTGAGAACCGCAATTTGGAAAGAACGAAGAGTAGAATTGGCTTTTGAACACGACCGTTGGTTCGATTTGATAAGAACTGGTCAGGCACAAGCTGCATTGGCATTGCACGGAAAAACATTTGTTGTGGGCAAACACGAATTATTCCCAATTCCGCAATCTGTTGTTGATGAAACTAATGGTGCTACAACCCAAAATCCAGGTTATTAATTGATTTTTTTAAGCAAAATGAAAACAAAATACATAAAATTAACAGCAATAATAATTGGTTTAGCCGCTTTTTCAGGTTGTGCAGATGTGTATGACAACGGTTCAAACACACCAATTGATTATAGTTCAGAGCAAATAAAGTTTGATAATCTTGTAACCAAAATTAGTTTTGAAAATGATGTAACTGATAGTAAATCTAATTTAAGTTCTGGTACTGCCACCAACATTACTTATGTTGATGGAATAAAAGGAAAAGCATATCAAGGAAATGTTGGTTCATTTATTACCTATAATTCGGTTTCTTCAAAAATTGCAGGATTAAAAAGTTTAACCATCTCAATGTGGATAAAAACAGCCCCACATGCTTCGGGTGCCCAAGCTTTATATGCACTTCCAAAATCTACAGCTGGAAATTTTTGGGGAAATAACACTACTTTTATCGAAAGCACTACTAACACAACGGCTATGCCTTTGAAATTATTTTTTCAAAAAACCATCACAACTCCAACTCCATCAACAATCGACCAATGGATAGAACATATTACTACTACAACAAATCCACCAAAAGATCATTCACTTTATGGGGTTTACAACAATTGGGCACATATTGCATGGACCTATAACGGTGTCGATTCAAAATACCACATGTATGTTAACGGTCAGAATATAACCCAAGATATTATGGTGGAAAGAAAATTTGGGGCCAATAACACCGCTGTTGGTTTTATGGCGTTTGCCAATGTGCAAAAGTTTATTATCGGAGGTTTTCAGCAACATACAGGAGCACCATTTAATGCACCAGAAACTTGGATGAATACCTATACCGGAGCAATGGATGAATTTAGAATTTATGATGCAGAGTTAACAGCTACAGATATTTTTAGACTTTATACATTAGAAAAAGCAGGAAAATAATAATTAAAAAATTAAAACAATGTCAAATAAATTTTTAAAATATGTATTTTTAGCAATGATACTAATTTCGGTTTCTTGCAACGAAACAAAACTTGAACCAACCAATGGCACACCACTTAACGCTGTGCCAGTTCGAGCTTTTACCCCAGCAGAATTAATGGATAAAGTTCAAAAAGAATCCATCAAATATTTTTGGGAATATGCCAATACAAACAGTAAATTAGCTTTAGAAAGAGTTCATTTTGACAATTCAGGTTATGATCAAAATCTTGTCGCAATTGGAGGTTCTGGTTTTGGACTAATGAGTATATTGGTCGGAGTTCACAGAGGATTTTATGACGAAGAAGATGCTTTTCCAAGACTTCAAACGGCTTTGAATTTTCTTCAAAATATGCCTCGGTACCACGGAGCATGGCCACATTGGGCAGATGGAACCTCAGGTCAGGTTAGAATGATTTTTGCTCAGGACGATGGAGGAGATATTGTAGAAACTGCCTTCTTGTGCGAAGCTTTAATTTGTATTAGAGAAAAATATAAAAACGGAAATACATTAGAAGTTGCTCTTGCACAACAAGCCGATAATCTTTGGCGTGGCGTTGAGTGGGACTGGTACACCAACGGTCAAAATTCCTTAACATGGCACTGGTCGCCTAACCACGGTTTTGCAATTAATAATAAATTATACGGCTATAACGAAACCATGATTGCTTATGTTTTGGCTGCAGCATCGCCAACACACCCTATTTCTGCAATGGTTTACAACAATGGTTGGGCAAGAAATGGAGGAATTGCAAACGGTGCTGTAAAATATGGCTTACCCGTTATTTTAGATCACGCAGGTGCAAGTGGCAGCGTTGGACCAATGTTTTATTCACATTATAGTTTCCTTGGATTAGACCCAACCGGGCTTTCTGATGGATATGTAAATTATGGCACGGCACTTATCAATCATGCTAAAATCCAACACAAATATAGTGTGGCTAATCCAAACCACTGGGGTGGTTATAGCGATAAAATTTGGGGATTAACCGCTAGTGAAAGTAGAAATTCTGATGGCTCAATAGGATATCACGCACACAGCATTGAAACTGATAAAGGTGTAATTACTCCAACCGCTGCCTTATCTGATTTTCCTTATTCGCCAGACGAATCAATGAAGTTTCTGAAATATTGTTACGAAGAAAACAGTGCCAAATTAATTGGACCTTGTGGACCTTATGACGCTTTTTCTCCACATTATGATTGGTACACCAAGCGTTATTTGGCTATCGATCAAGGAACAATAGCTCCGATGATTGAAAATTATCGAAGCGGTTTGCTTTGGAATTGGTTTATGAACGCTCCAGATGTCCGTCAAGGATTGATAAATCTTGGATTTCATTCTACAAAATATGGTTTCTAATTTTTTAAAATTCTATAATTGAAACGCCCATAACGGAATTATTCCAACACACAAAAAGATGATTATGGGCGTTCCATCTTCCAATAAAAAACAAATATTATATACAGATGAAAAAAATAATATTTTTTCTAACCTTATTATTTTCTTTTGTTTCTTTTTCTCA
>DYPB01000001.1:52489-66561 GCA_020720185.1 Flavobacterium psychrophilum
TGAAAAAAATAATATTTTTTCTAACCTTATTATTTTCTTTTGTTTCTTTTTCTCAAGAAACGAAAGGAAATTTTACTGCTAAAAAGGAAATTTCATTTACCTATAATTACATTTTGCAAAAACCAATCGATGCTGATTCAAAAAAACCATTGATTGTATTTTTGCATGGTGCAGGCGAAAGAGGCCTTGATGTTGATAAAGTGAAACTACACGGACCATTAAATTTCATTAAAAATAATAAATTAGATGCATACATTTTGGCTCCGCAATGTCCCGAAAATCAAATGTGGAATTCGGAGGTATTGTATGAATTAATACAAGAGATAATTTCTAAAAATAAAAATATTGATACTTCAAAAATTCATTTAACAGGTTTGAGTATGGGTGGCTGGGGAACTTGGAATTTAGCATTTGATCATCCCGAAATATTTGCATCAGTAGTTCCAATTTGCGGATTTGTAGATAGAATTCCAATGTTAGATGCTTGTAAATTAAAAGAGGTTCCAATAAAAATATTTCACGGTTTATTGGATGATATTGTTGATGTTTATTACTCGGAACAAATTTATAAAAGATTAAAAAAATGCAATGCCAATGTATCACTTACCATATTTGACGATGCAAATCACAATAGTTGGTCTCGTGTATATGATAATGCTGAAATTTATCAATGGATGTTATCTCAAAAAAAAATAAAAAATGAACAGTAAAAGGTTATTCATATTAGGCTTAATTTGTATTGCTACAATAGGTTTTTCTCAAAAAAAAGCTAAAAGTAAAATTCTAACAAAAAAAGAAATTTTCATCAATTCTTTATTGTCCAAAATGACTTTGGATGAAAAATTAGGTCAATTAAACTTGCCTACTTCTGGCGATATTTCAACTGGTCAATCTATTAGTTCAAATATTGGTCAAAAAGTAAAAGACGGAAAAGTTGGTGGTTTATTTAATATAAAATCTGTCGAAAAAATCAAACAAATTCAAAAAGTTGCTGTTGAAGAAACACGTCTAAAAATTCCATTGTTATTCGGAATGGATGTTATTCACGGTTACGAAACTGTTTTTCCAATTCCGCTAGGGCTTTCTTGCTCTTGGGATATGGAAATGATAAAAAAATCGGCACAAATTGCCGCAAAAGAGGCTAGTGCGGATGGTATCAATTGGACATTTTCTCCTATGGTTGATATTGCTCGTGATCCTCGTTGGGGAAGAATATCCGAAGGTGCAGGAGAAGATGCTTATTTAGGAAGCCAAGTTGCCAAAGCAATGGTGCAAGGTTATCAAGGCGATTTATCAAGAAATGACAATATTTTATCTTGTGTAAAACATTTCGCTTTATATGGAGCTGCGGAAGCCGGTAGAGATTATAACACCGTAGATATGAGTCATATAAGAATGTATAACGAATATTTTCCACCTTATAAAGCAGCTGTCGATGCTGGCTGTGGATCTGTAATGACTTCTTTCAACGAAATTGATGGTGTTCCAGCATCCGCAAACAAATGGCTGATGACTGATATACTTCGTAAACAATGGGGTTTCAAAGGTTTTGTCGTTACAGATTATACTGCAATAAACGAAATGATTGATCACGGTTTGGGCGATTTGCAAAATGTTTCGGCTCTATCTTTAAAAGCTGGAGTAGAAATGGATATGGTTGGCGAAGGTTTTTTAACAACTTTAAAAAAATCATTATCTGAAGGAAAAGTTACGCAGAGTCAAATAGATAACGCAGTAAAGTTAATTTTAAACGCAAAATATGATTTAGGATTATTTGAAAATCCATACAAATATTGTGATGAAAACAGAGTTAAAACCGACATTTTTACATCAGAAAATAGAAATTTTGCCCGAAAAATTGCCTCAGAATCGATGGTTTTGCTAAAGAACAATAATCAAGTATTACCGTTAAAAAAATCAGGGACAATTGCCCTAATAGGACCTTTGTCGGACAACAAACAAAATATGCCTGGAACATGGAGTGTCGCTGCCAAATTTGATTCGTCAGTAACCATTTTGCAAGGCTTAAAAGAAGCAGTTGGTTCAAATGCAACTATTTTAACGGCTCGTGGTTGTAATGTTTTGAATACCGTTGAAGAAGAAAAAATAAATGTTAATGTTCACATGCAAAACTCTTACATTAGAGAAAATAAAACAGATGAACAAATGTTGAATGAAGCACTAGAAATTGCCAAAAAATCAGATGTGATTGTAGCTGTTTTGGGAGAATCTGCCGAAATGAGTGGAGAAAGTAGTAGTAGAACTAACATTGAAATTCCTCAAATTCAAAAGAATTTATTGAACGAGTTGAAAAAAACAGGGAAACCAATTGTTTTAGTTTTACTCACTGGAAGACCTTTAGTTTTGGTTGAAGAAAATGAAAAAGCAGATGCCATTTTGAACGCTTGGTTTTCGGGTTCGGAAACTGGAAATGCTGTTGCCGATGTGCTTTTTGGAACTGTAAATCCTTCAGGAAAGTTAACTACAACTTTTCCTAGAAGTTTAGGTCAAGTGCCGATTTATTATAGTTACAAAAACACGGGTCGTCCATTGGGTAATAAAGAAGGAAAATTTGAAAAATTTCGTTCCAATTATCTTGATGAAAGAAACGAACCACTTTTTCCATTTGGTTACGGATTAAGTTATACCAATTTCAATTATGGAAATGTATCATTATCTTCAACTAAAATGAATGCAAACCAAACAATAAAAGCAACTGTATCGCTTTCAAATACAGGAAATTTTGATGGAAAAGAAGTTGTACAACTTTATATAAGAGATTTGGTTGGAAGCGTAACTCGACCTGTAAAAGAATTGAAAGGTTTTCAAAAGATTGATTTGAAAAAAGGAGAAAATCAAACAGTAACTTTTGAAATATCAGTTAACGATTTAAAATTTTATAATTCAGATTTGAAATTTACCGCCGAGAACGGACAATTTGAAGTTTTTGTTGGCTCAAATTCTGATACAACTAACAAAGCAACATTTGAATTGATTAAATAATATTCGATTATGAAAAAAATTATTTTACTATTTTTACTACTTCCTCTTTTTGTAATTTCACAAGAATATACACTAATCGATTTTGGTTCAGCCGTAAATTCATCATCAGGAAACTGGAATAATATTACATCAAACACGGATAATCAAGCAGGAATTACCGCAAATTTATTAAGTGATACTGGTGCTACAACTGGAATTACATTAACCGTTAATGATACTTTTCATTCAGTAAACGAAAACGGAACAACAAGTCCAAGTCCAAGTTTACCATTTATTGCAACCTCTACTAGAGATAGTTTTTATGGAGAAATGGTTGCTTTTAATGGAGTTACAAATACTACGGGCGGTTTTACACTTTCCGGTTTAGATGCCACAAAATATTATTCATTTAAAATTTTTGCTTCCAGAAATGGTGTAACCGATAATCGTGAATCACTTTATACTGTTACAGGTTCATCAACGCTAACAGCAACTTTGGACGCAGCTAACAATACCGCTAACATTGCTCAAATATTTAATATTCAACCACTTGCAAACGGAACAATTACATTTCAAGCTACCAAAGGTGCTAACAATAACAATACTTATGGTTTTTACTATTTAGGTGCAATCCAACTAATAAAAACTACAACACCTTATTCAAATACAACTTCATCAACATTAAGTTTGGTTTATCCAAATGGAGGAGAGGTTTGGCATGCAACTTCAAAACCATACATTACTTGGGATTCTCAAGGAATTTCTGGTAATGTTGACATCCAATATACGGTTGATAATGGAGCAAATTGGATAAATCTAGTATCAGTTGCAGCATCATTAAAAAAATACCAATGGACAATTCCTTATAATGTTTCTACACAATGCAAAGTTAGAATAGTTTCAGGAACTTTGTCTGACGAAAGTGTATCTTCTTTTTCAATAATTGAAAATACAGATAAACGCTTTAAAATTGTAGTTTTAGGTTCATCGACAGCAGCAGGAACTGGTCCGAGTTCGACTGCAAATGCTTGGGTTTGGTTGTACACTGATTATTTAAAACAACAAGATACCCGTTTTGATATTACCAATTTAGCCGTTGGTGGTTATACAACTTTTGATATTTTGCCAACAGGAACTCCAATTCCGAGTAGTGTTAATGAAACCATTGATACTGCGAGAAATATTACCAAAGCGATTAGCTTAAATGCTGACGGAATTATTGTAAATATGCCATCGAACGATTCAAATATGGGCTATTCGGTTGCTATGCAAATGGATAATTTTAATTTGTTAAACGCTACAGCACAAGCTAATAATATTCCAATTTGGATTTGTAATGTACAAGCTCGAAATTTTGGAATTGGTTCCAATTCAATGAACATACAATTGCAAATGAAAGATCAAATACCTACAACTTTTCCTACAAATAATATTGATTTTTGGACTACAATTGCCAATGCAGACGGAACGGTTAATTCGTTATACAACGCTGGTGATGGTGTGCATTTGAACAATGCGGGTCATCAAATTTTATTGCAAAGAGTCATTAATTCGGGTTTGCATACCATTGTAAAAAACGGAGACGATAATGATGTAAACGATATTCCAAAAGAAAAAAATTATTTAGTCGATTTTAATCTAAATTCTAATTCATATCCAACTTTTGGAAATTGGAATAATATTTATAGTCCAGCAGTTTCATCGCCAATCAATTTAGTAGATGATTTAGGATATACAAGTACTTTGCAAATTGCTATAACCGATAGTTTCTCTCAAACCAACGAATTAGGTGTTCTGCAACCATCAGGAACTATCATTTTTCCTGCAACTGCCTTGAAAGATGCGATTTATGGTGATAATTCTAATCCAAATGGTGTGATTACTTTAACAGGATTAAATGTAAATAAAATTTATAGTTTTGAAATCTTTGGTTCACGAAAAGAGGTTACCGATAATCGTGAAACGCTTTATATATTAACAGGTAGTACTTCGCAATCAGTTACTTTAAATTCTTCTTCAAATGCTTCTTTGACTTCTCAAATTGTGGATATTGCTCCAACTCCAAACGGAACGCTAACTTTAACAGTCGCAAAAGGAAGTAATAACAACAATGCTTCAGGGTTTTATTATTTAAACGCTTTAAAAATAAAAGAAAGAAATGTTGTTTTACCTGATGTGTTATTAAATTGCGAAGATGGAACTACCAACAAATTAGCGGTTTTAAATGTTTTTTCAAACGGACCAGGTCAATCAAATGCTGATATGGTTGTAGTTGATAATCCAAACCCAACAGGAATAAACACAAGTTCAAAGGTTGTAAAATTTACCCGAAGAACAACAGGTGCAGATACTGCTTCTTGGGCTGGTTTTTATAGTAATGTTGTCGATCCCGACCCCGATTTTACCGAAAACAAATACATTCATGTAAAAGTTTTAAAACAAAATCCAACAGGAGTTCGATTTAAAATTGAAAATGGAGCAGCAGGAACCATCGAAAAATGGAGTACAAATACCTATTCTCAAATTGGACAATGGGAAGATATTGTGATAGATTTTTCTGAAAAAACAGGCATTTACGGAACATTAGGATTGCAACCCGATTACGAAAGTCCATTAGTGGCGGGTGCTGATAGAATTATTTATTTTGATGATATTGTTCTAAATAATATTCCAACACCAACAACTTTGGGAGTAGAAAATCAAGTTATTGATAATTTATTTACCATTTTTCCAAATCCTGCAAATGATTATTGCACATTAAAAATCAATCAAGAGGTTTTAGACATCAATTCTATTCAAATTTTTGATATTACTTCAAAATTAATCAAAACACTAAATGTAGAATTTTCTAATAATAACGAAATTAATATAGATACAAAAGATTTAATATCAGGGGTTTACTTTTGTATTATAACAACAAAAACCCAGAAAATAACAAAAAAAATTATTATTAACTAAAATTTATTTATCATGAAAAAAATTACCTTTTTAGGTTTGATGCTTTTTGGCTTATCGGCCAATGCACAAACAAATTACTTGGTTGATTTCAACCAAAACACTTCTGCAACTTATGTAAGTTCAGGAAACTGGAACAACTTTCATGACGCAAGTGGAGCATTGCCATTGACAAACATCATTACTGATGCTGGTGTAGCTAGTACAATTGACATGGCGGTAACAGATCTTTTTGTATCTTCAAATGGAGGAGGAACAACTGCTCCAACAGGAACTCATGGTTTTCCAGCAACAGCAACAAGTGATTCATTTTACGTGCAAGACGGTGCAAATAATGTTGGAGAAATTACAATCAGCAGTTTGAATCCTGCTAATACCTATTCCTTTCAAATTTTTGCATCAAGAGACGGTGTTGGAGACAATAGAATTGCAAAATATACATTGACAGGTACCAATTCTGGTACTGCAAGTTTGAACGCCTCAAACAATACAGCAAATACTTGTTCTGTTAATAATATAACACCTTCATCAACAGGAACAATAGTTTTAAAAGTTGAAAAAGACCCTACCAGTACAGGAACTTACTACTATATTGGTTGTATGAAAATGACTGAAGTTGGTGCAGCTCCAATAGTTAATCAAGTATTGTTGGATTGTGAAGATGGTACAACAAATAAATTAGCGGTTATGAATGTCTTTGCAAACGGATCTGCAGGTTCAAATGCAGATATGGTTGTTGTTAATAATCCTTTAACTACTGGAATTAATACAAGCACAAAATGTATTCAATTTACCCGTAGAACAACTGGAGCTGATCCATGGGCAGGTTTTTATGCTGCGGTAACAGACCCAGATCCAGATTTTACAACTGCAAAATATGTGCATGTAAAAATTTTGAAAACAACAACATCTCCACAAAAATTCAAAATTGAAGCTGGACCAAACGGAACTTTTGAAATTTTAAGTTCAAACAGTTATACCACTGCTGGTGTATGGCAAGATATTGTATTTAATTATTCTGCATTGACTCCTGCTGGTGGAGCTTACCCTATTGTAGCATTTTTACCTGATTTTGAAGATCCATTAACAGCAGGAGCAGATAGAATTATTTATTTTGATGATATTATTGTAAATAATGACCCAACCGGAGTTGTAGTGGTTCCACCACCAACATCTCAAGATTTAGTTTTATTAGACTGCGAAAACTCAACAACCAATAAATTGGTAACAATGAATGTTTTTGCTAATGGACCAGGTCAATCAAATGCCGATATGGTTATTGTAAACAATCCAAACCCAACAGGAGTAAATACAAGTACAAAATGTATTCAATTTACACGAAGAACTACTGGTGCAGATGCTATGCCTTGGGCTGGTTTTTACTGTGCTGATATCGCAAATCCAGATCCTGACTTTACAACTGACAAATATGTGCATGTAAAAGTAATGAAAGCCAATACTTCAATAGTGAAATTCAAAATCGAAGGTGGTCCATCTGGAACTTCAGAAGTTGCTAGTACAAATGCTTATACAACCCCAAATCAATGGCAAGATATGGTTTTTGACTATACTACAAAAACTGGCGTTTATCCAACGATAGCTTTATTACCTGATTTTGATGATCCATTGACTGCTGGTGCAGACAGAATGGTTTATTTTGATGATATTAGAGTAAATAACAATCCAAATCCAACTTTGGGTGTAAAAGGAAATGAATTGGCTCAAAATATTGCCATATATCCAAATCCAACTTCAAATGTCTTAAATATTGAAACCTCTGAAGAAATTCAATCTGCAACTATTTTTGCATTTGATGGTAGAGTTGTTTCTACAATCAATAAATTTGAAATTGGAGTTAATACCATTAACACTTCTGATTTGAGTACTGGAATGTACTTAATCAAATTCGAAGCTGAAAATGGTGCTACTTTAACTCGAAAATTTGTTAAAAACTAATTAAATTTTTATAATAAAAAGGCTTCTCGTAAAAGAGAAGTCTTTTTTTTAATATTTTAGCCTCAGGATTTATAATCGATTATTTTTATGAATTTTACCTAAAAAAAATGAATTATGAAGTCTAAATTTTATCTATCAATAGTTTGTTTACTTTGCGTAAATTTCTTTTTTGCACAAACCATAAAAGTGCAACCGTATTTGCAAGATGCAACTCCAAATTCTATATTCGTTTCTTGGGAAACCAGTTCTGGAACCGACAGTACAGTAGAATATGGTACAACAACAGCACTTGGAAGCACTGCAACAGGTTCTGTCATTACTGCCACCGATGGCGTTTCAAAAGTACACGAAGTATTTTTAAATAATCTTTTACCTTCAACCAAATATTATTATAAAGTTATTACGGGAACAGTAATTTCGACCATTAACAACTTCAAAACACCACACACAGCATCACAAGACGGCGTTATTAGAATTCTAGCCATGAGCGATATGCAAGTTGATGATGCCAATCCAAATAAATTTTCTGAAATAGTAAACGCTGGAGTTATCAGTTATTTATCATCGCAATACGGCGGAGATGTATCTGATAATCTGAGTATGATACTTATTCCAGGTGATTTAGTGGCTTCTGGCACAACTTATTCGCAATGGCAAAACAATTTTTTTACACCAGCCCAAAATATTTTCAAAAGTGTGCCTGTTTATCCAGTTTTAGGAAATCACGAAATTAACTCTCCAAATTATTTTAATTATTTTCATTTGCCAAACAACGGAGCGGCTGGTTATGCAGAACATTCGTGGTACAAAGATATTTCTAATGTGCGAATTATTGGTATTGACAGCAATTCGCCTTATACAAATCAAGCCCAATTAGATTGGTTTGATGCTACTTTGGCAAGTGCCGCTTTAAATCCAGATATTGATTTTGTAATTGCACAATTTCATCATCCGCACAAATCAGAACTTTGGACACCAGGCGAATTAAGCTATTCTGGGCAAATTGTTCAAAAATTAGAAGCGTTTAGCAAAGCCAATAACAAACCAAGTATGCATCTTTTTGGACATACTCACGGATATTCTCGTGGTCAATCTAGAGATTGCAAACACATTTGGCTTGATGTTGCTTCATCAGGCGGAAATATTGACTATTGGGGCGAATATTCAAACCAAGATTACGACGAATTTACGGTTACACACGACGACTATGGGTTTGTTTTAATTGAAATTACATCAGACAATAATCCAAAAATTGAAATGAAAAGAATCAGTCGTGGTGATGAAAATACGACCAGAAACAATGAATTGACAGATTCGTTCACCTTATATAAAAATTCGAGTTCAATAAACTTGCCTACAATCACATCGCCAATAAACGAAACTTTGAACCCTGCTTGTGTTATTTTGAATGCCGAAACTTTTTCTGCTCCAAACACAGCAGCATTGCACGGTCAAAGTCATTGGCAAATTTCAGCATCTACTGATTTTACTACACCTGCGGTTCAAAGCTGGAAAAACTACGAAAATTGGTATTTTGACATCAATACACAAGCAGGAGATGATTTGACGGACGAAAAGATAAACGGACTAAACAGCAATTCAAACTATTGGTGGAGAGTGCGCTATCGTGATAGAGAATTCAATTGGAGCGACTGGACAGCACCAACCGCTTTTTCAACAGGAGCATCGACCGTTTCTGCCAATTTGATTTCAAATCCAGGTGCCGAAAACGGTATGACCAATTGGACAATAGCAGAAGGAACCGTTGAAGCTTTAACAAACGGACAATGCGGCGGAATTGCTCCGTTTTCTGGAGCAAAATATTTTGCAGTTGGTGGAATTTGCAACGGAACCGAAACTGCGGTTGGACGATGTGTTCAAAATATTGATGTATCAAGTTATGCGACCAATATTGACACAGGAAATTTGCAAGCTAATTTTGGTGCCGCTATGCGAGATTGGGAAAGTTTGGATATTCCACAAATAAAAATATATTTCAAAAACAGCAGTGGAACAACAATTTCTGCAAGCAACACAATTTCTACAAATAGTTCGAGTTGGGTTTCTTTAAACAATTGGGTAACCATTCCAGCATTGACCAGAACCGTAACTTTTGAGTTAAAAGGAGTGCGAAATAACGGAACCGATAATGATAGTTATATTGACGATGTTTTTTTTGTAGTTGGCACACAACCAATAGATTGCAACACACTAGCTACCGTAAAATACATAAAAAAAGATTTTAAATTATACCCAAATCCGTTTTCAAACAAACTCATAATCGAATTTCCATACAACCTAAATCCAAAAACAAAAATGGAAATTACAGACAGTCTATGCAAAAAAACAGCATTAAAAAACATCACAATCGAAGAAAATAAAATTCAGATTGAAAAAGGGAACCTTGCAACAGGCATCTATTTATTCAATATAATTGAAAACGAAATCGAAACAGGAAAATTTATAATAGAATAATTTAATCAAGCTAATTTTTATGAGCCACTTCCTGCTATCCATTTCAAGAAATTGTGCAAAAAGGTTTTTTTCTAATGACAAAAAAAGAGCTTCTATGGTCGCTTTTTTTTGTCAAGAAAAAATACCTTTTTCACACAATTTGCTTTACATTGCTATCAGGGCTAGTCTGGTAATTTCGATATTATTTTCGTTTCAAAACACATTTTCGCAACAAAAAACCTATTGCAACCCAATCAATATTGATTACGGATATACACCTTTTAAAATATTCTCGCAACAAGGCAAACATCGGGCAACAGCCGACCCCGTTATTGTTAATTTTCAAAAAAAATTCTTCCTGTTTTCAACCAATCAAGAAGGATATTGGTGGAGTGAGAATATGCTCAATTGGAAATTTGTCTATCGAAAATTCTTGCTCGACAAAAAATACACACACGATTTGAACGCACCAGGTGTTTTTGCAATGAAAGACACACTATATGTTTACGGCTCAACACACGAAAAAGATTTTCCAATCTGGAAAAGCACAAATCCAACACAAGACGATTGGAAAATTGCAACCGATACACTAAAAGTAGGAGCATGGGACCCAGCTTTTTTGTATGACGAACAAAAAAATAAACTCTTTCTTTATTGGGGTTCAAGTAACGAATTTCCATTAATGGGAACCGAATTAAACACCAAAACCTTGCAATCTGACGGATTTGTAAAACCATTAATTTCCCTTCATTCGCAAGACCATGGTTGGGAACGATTTGGCGAAAATAACGACAATACTTTTTTGCAACCTTTCATAGAAGGGGCGTGGGTAACCAAATATAAAAACAAATATTATTTTCAGTATGGAGCACCAGCCACCGAGTTTTCGGGTTATGCTGACGGCGTTTATGTAAGTGAAAAACCTTTGGAAGGTTTCAGTTATCAAAAACACAATCCATTTGCCTATAAACCTGGCGGTTTTGCTCGAGGTGCGGGGCACGGAGCAACCTATCAAGATAATTATGGAAATTGGTGGCACACATCAACCATTATTTTAGGTCAAAAAAATAATTTTGAACGCCGTATTGGCATTTGGCCTGCAGGTTTTGACAAAGACGATGTGATGTTTTGCAACACTGCTTACGGTGATTATCCAACATTTTTGCCTGAATTTTCAAAAGAAAAAGATTTTATACAAGGTTTGTTTTCGGGTTGGATGTTGCTCAATTATAATAAACCCGTTCAAGTATCATCAACATTAGGCGGAAATCAAGCCAATTTTGCTGTCGATGAAGATATGCGAACCTATTGGAGTGCCAAAACTGCGGGAAAAGACGAATGGTTTCAAACTGATTTGGGAGAAATTTCAACAATAAATGCCATTCAAATAAACTATGCCGATCAAGATGTAGAATTTATGGGAAAATCTATTAACAAATTCCATCAATATCGAATTTTAGCATCAAATGACGGTAAAAAATGGACGGTTTTGATTGATAAAAGTCAAAATAAAACCGATGTTCCACACGATTATATCGAGTTTGAAAAACCAACAAAAGCTCGTTTTTTGAAATTAGAAAACATCAAAATGCCAACAGGAAAATTTGCTTTAAGTGGCTTTAGAATTTTTGGAAAAGGGAATGGAGAAAAACCAAAATTGGTCGAAAATTTTATTGCATTACGCTCAGAACCTGGAAAATCTGGCGAAAGAAGAAGTGCTTGGTTGCGTTGGCAACAAAATCCTGATGCTGATGGTTATGTTATTTATTTTGGCAAATCTGCCGACAAATTATATGGAAACATTATGGTTTATGGCAAAAACGACTATTTTTTTACTGCTATGGATAGGGCAGATGCCTATTATTTTCAGATAGAAGCCTTCAATAATAATGGTATCAGCAACCGAACTGAAACTATAAAATGTGAATAGCATTAAAAACATTACATTCATTTTGTTAATAACTTATTTGCTATTTATTTTGACTATCAATTTGTTTTAATGTATTTTTATCGAATATTTATTAATAAAATTATCAAATAAATAATTTTATAGTATGAATAATTACAAATTTTATAAAAAACAACCATTTAACTAACACAAAAAAAATATGAATTCAGAACAAAACAAAACCAACTGGGCACAATTTATTCCGTTAGTAACCGTCTTCTTTTTCTGGGGATTTGTTGCAGCAAGTAATGATATTTTGATTCCCGTTTTCAAAAAAGCATTCGATTTAACACAAGGACAAAGCCAATTAGTTTCTATTGCTTTTTATGTTGCATATACAGTTGGATCAATAATTTTATTAGCAATTTCATATCTAATGAAAGGCGATTTGATTAATAAAATAGGTTACAAAAATTCATTAGCATTAGGATTATTTATTTCTGCATTAGGTACATTACTGTTTTATCCTGCTGCAAATTTAAACTCATTTCCTTTAATGTTATCTGGATTATTTATTGTTGCATTAGGATTTTCATTGCAACAAACGGTTGCAAACCCATTAGCAATTGCACTTGGACCAATAACCACCGGCTCTCAACGATTAACATTGGCTGGCGGAATTAATAATTTAGGTACAACTATTGGTCCATTAATTGTAAGTTTTGCAATTTTTGGTGCAGCCTCAGCGGGTAATACCGAAATGAGTATTGAAAGTGTCAAAGTTCCTTATTTAATTTTAGGAGCTGCGTTTTTGATTGTTGCCGTTTTATTAAAAATGTCATCCTTGCCCGATAAACCTCAATCGGTTGTCGAGTCTGAAGAAGTTTCAAACTCTTCCTTTTTTGCAGCTTTAAAATTCCCACAATTGGTTTTGGGAATGATTGCCATTTTTGTTTATGTTGGTGTGGAAGTTTCTACTGCTAGTAATTTGCCTGCCTATATGGAATCGGAATTGGGTTTTGCTATTGGTGATATTGCTCCTTATATTTCTCTTTATTGGGCTAGTTTAATGATTGGTCGTTGGACAGGTGCTGTTGAAGCGTTTACCGATGATATGAGTTTGCAGAAAATATTGCGTTTCGTTGCACCTTATTTAGCTTTTGGTGTTTTTCTTGGTGTAAATAAGTTTATGGAACATGATTTGACGCCTTTTTATGTTTATGCTTTTATAATATTAGTACTTATTGTTGCTGATATTGCAAGTAAAGGTAATCCTGCTCGAATGTTATTGATTTTTTCAACTCTCGGAATTTTTGCATTATTAACAGGAATGTTTACAACTGGAAATATTAGTGTTTATGCCTTAACAAGCGTAGGTTTATTTTGCAGTACACTTTGGCCTTGTATTTTTACTTTGGCAGTTTCTGGACTCGGCAAACACACTTCTCAAGGTTCAAGTTTCTTGATTATGATGATTATGGGTGGTGGAATTGTAAGTTGGTTGCAAGGAACAGTTGCAGATTCTATCGGAATTCAAATGAGCTATATTGTTGGGGTTTTGTGTTTTGCTTATCTGGCTTTTTATGGTTGGAAAGTGAGTGGAATATTACAAAAACAAGGTATCAATTTTGACAAAAAATTAGGCGGAAGTCATTAAAAATTCTTATAATTATTAATAACAAAAAAGAGGCTGTCCGAAAAGACAATCTCTTTTTTTTTGCGTATAATTGTATAAAAACGATTAGAAACCAAGCAATTCCTTCTCCGACAGAAACAAACCGTCCTTTAACCCAAATTACGCATTAGAAATCTATTCCAAACTCAAACTACTTCAAAA
>DYPB01000159.1 GCA_020720185.1 Flavobacterium psychrophilum
AATTAGCAAATTAGCAAATTAGCAAATTAACACATCTCAATTCTCAATACTCAATTCTCAATACTATCAAAAATCTCATACAAAATATCAACAAAACCTTTGACCATCGCATCCGATTGGGCATTATGAGTATTTTGATGGTCAATGATTCGGCAGATTTTAATCGGTTGAAAGAGTTGTTGGGGGTAACCGACGGGAATTTGGCAAGTCATATCAAAGCATTGGAAGCGGAAGAGTTTATCCATATCAACAAACAGTTTATTGGCAACAAACCCAATACACAATACAGCGCCAGCAAAACCGGTAAAGAAGCATTCAAAAAACATTTGGAAGCATTGGAGCAGTTGATTAAAAACATCTAAATTTTTTTATATCTCAACTTTAAAATTCAAAGTGAATAAATTCAGTCAATATGAAATTAATACCAAATAAGAAAGAAATAAAATTTAGTTACTCACCCTATTTAATAGTGGTTGTTTTAATATCATTTATAATGAAGTTTTGGTATAAATGGTCAGTAAATGATGACTTACTATTTATTCTAAAACCGATTGACAAAATGGTAAGGGTTTATACAAATACAACGTCAGTATATAAAAATGATAGTGGATTTTACAATGAAAAATTAAACATAATAATTGACAAATCTTGTTCCGGTTTCAATTTCTGGATTTTAAGTTTTTTTCTATTCTCTTTCTTAATATTTAAATTTTTGCAAAATCCATTTTATAAAATAACAAGTATTCCATTCATTTTAATTTGTACTTATATATTCGGCGTATTTGTTAATACATCAAGGATAATTTCTTCAATTTCTATTGAAAAAACTTTTTTACATCTACCCTATTTACATCAATCCATTGGAATAATAAACAATTTGATATTTCTGATATTAACCTATTATTTTATAGAATATTATTTTAACAAACACACTAATTATGAGAAACTTGCTTAATCCCAAATGGTTAATATTAATTAACTCTTTGCCAATATTTATACTTTTTTTATTAGTTTATGGTCAATATTCAATTATTCATACATTATTGAATGAAGAAAACATAAGACTTTGGAAGATTTTTGGAATCACATTAAGTGTTTTAAGTGTAATATCTTTATCATATTCCATTCTATTAATATTAAAAAAACAAGTCATATCTTATTGGTATTCAATTTTCTCTCTGATTTTTTATATTGCATATATTTATATGTATGGGTATTTTTATGAAAAAATTATTCCATTTTCAATTCCACAATGGATGATTTCGGGTAACATTTTTTTATATGTTGGAACTTTTCTAATGCCAACCCTTTTTTATTCTATTATTATTTTAATTGTACATTTTACCCAAGACAACAAAGAACATAAAGCATGGGTCAACTTCTTAATTGCTATTAGCATTCCAATTTTTGGATATATCATTTCGCAAATTATTTTACCTTTATGGCACGTATTTGACAGTGATTTTCATACACACATATTATTTATTTTTCTTATTTCTGCAACAATAATTTTTTTATTTTTTTTAATAAGAGGAATTATAATACTTATTAATAAAAAATCAAATTTTTGGCAGGAAAATCAACTGCTATGGAAAATTCCAATAACCATAATATTACCTATTATAGGGTTACAGGTAAACAATGGTGACTTTTTCAATAAATACAATAGCGATTCCGGAATCTTTGGAGATTTCCATAATCATTGGTTTTATATTCTTGCGATTCTAAATGGAATTTTTATATGCATTCCATCTATCAAAGATAAAACTCAGCGTTTCTTATTATTTATAGCGAGAAGTATTACCTATATTTTTACCCTTTATTTTTTCATTGTATTCTTACCTTTTTTACCTTTTTCAGTGGTAGCAATTATTGCAATTGGTAGCGGTTTTTTGATGTTAACCCCATTGATCATTTTTATTATTCACACTTATGAACTGACAAAAGACTTTCAATTTTTAATCACCTATTTTTCAAAGAGAAAAGTTTTCAGTGCAGCATTAATAAGTTTCTTAGTGATACCAATTGCAATTAGTATTTTTTTCGCAAAAGATAAAATGGTGCTTAATCAAACACTTGATTATGTATATCTACCAAATTACCATAAAATTTATAATATAAATCAGAAATCACTTCAAAAGACACTTGATGTTGTAAAAAGTAATAAGAATTATGGGAATAGAGATATTATAGATAGAGAACAGACACCATACATTTCTTCTTTTTTCAATTGGTTTGTATTAGATAATATGACTTTATCAGATTCAAAAATTAATTACATCGAACAAATATTCTTTAATCAAACGAAATTTGATAATTTTAATCAAGAAATTGATAATAAAGATATTAAGATCACAAGCATCAAAAAAGAGAGTATTTTTGATGAAAACCAAAAAGTATGGAAGTCATGGATAAACATAGAAATTACAAACAAATCTAATATAGGTTTTGCGGAATTTTCAACAAATTTTGAACTACCGGACGGTTGTTATATCAGTGATTATTATTTATATATAGGAGAAAAGAAAGAATTTGGAATATTAGCAGAAAAAAAATCTGCAATGTGGGTCTATTCTAACATCGTAAATATCAACCGAGACCCCGGCATATTATACTATTTAACAGGAAATCAAGTAGCATTTAAAGTTTTTCCATTTTTAAGTAATGAGACTCGAAAAACAGGTATCGAATTGATACACAAAGAACCAGTGAAAATTTGGATAGACAATAATGAAATAGAATTAGGCAAAAATAATGATAGATTATTTCAAAATAAAGAAAATGAAGATATTATTTATATATCAGCAAATCAAAAAACTAACTTGAAAAAAGTCAATCGAAAACCATATTTTCATTTTATAGTTGATGTTTCTTCCAAAAAACAAGGTTTAAAATCAGAATATAAAAATAGAATTGATAAATTTTTAAGTACTCAAAATTTAAAAAACGACAACTCAAAAATTAGTTTTACTAACGCTTTTGTACAGACAACAAATTATGAAAAATGGGAAAATGTTTTTGAACAACAAAAATTTAATGGAGGATTTTTCTTGGATAGAGCAATCAAAAAAACACTTGCAAACGATTATAATCAAGACTCTTATCCAATAATAGTTGTGATAACAGACAACATTAAGGATGCAATTATACAAAATGATTTCTCTGATTTAAAATTTACTTTTCCGGAAAGTGATTTATTTTATAGCGTGGATTCTAATGGGAAAATCACCTCTCACTCTTTTATAAATAACCCAAAAAATTCGGTATCTGACAGTTTAAATCAAATTTCAGCAGGAAAAAATGTTTTGGCTTTCAAAACAAAACAAAATTCAACAATTTATGTTGCAGACGACAACAACCCGAATGTTATTTTCAGCGAGAATAAAAGTCAAAAATTAAATATCAAAATGACTGAAAAGAATTGGTTAAATGCCATTGAATTGCAAGCGTATTGGAAATATCAAATGTTACATCCTGAAACATCAGAAAAGCATTGGTTAGATTTGATTAAAGGAAGTTTTCAAACAAAAATACTGACTCCATTAACATCTTATATATCAGTAGAAAACGAAGCACAAAAAGCGATATTGAAAAAGAAACAAAAAGAAGTCTTAAATGGGAAATCATCTTATGATATTGACGATACTCAAAGAATGAGCGAACCTGATATTTGGATTATGGGAGTACTCGTACTTATACTATATTATAAAAAAATTAAAAACTCAATATTATTAACAATAAAATCATAAAATCTAAACTCAATTATTATGTCAGAACAATTGAACAACCCCAACCCGACTCCTTCTTTTTGGAGT
>DYPB01000160.1 GCA_020720185.1 Flavobacterium psychrophilum
TCGTTATGAAAACTCAAAATGCAATAAAAATAAGTGCTCACGGACTATTTTTGAAAAAAGAATACTTTTGTATTTTGAATTTAAAAATAGGAGTAAGTGATTATTTCCGAAGTAGTTTGAGTTTGGAATAGATTTCTAATACGTAATTTGGGTTTAAGATAAATGGTGTTTTAGTTTCGTGAAATTTATCATTTATTTATGATTTTTCTGTATTCTGTCTATGTCTATGGCGTATTAACGGTTTGGTAGCGTGCTCAATAAAATCTATTTGTTAACAATTACTTAAAAATAAAATAATGTTTTCAAAACATCTTAAGTTTTAATAAAATTTAATTTTGTAAAAAATAATTTTTGATGAAAAAACTTTTACTTTGTTGCTCTTTTATTGCATTTTTTTCTTGCACTGATGATAGAGAAATTCCAAAAGCAGTTATACTTCCAAGCGATTATAAACTTGTTCATTACTGGAATTTTAATTCCTTACCAACGGGAACTATTTCAAATCCTGTTAATTCTACCTTTTCTGTAAATACTACTGCTTCTCTTACTTATGCAGGTACTGGTGCTGGTTATACTGATTCATTCATGCCTGGTTCAGTTTTAAATGTAAGAAACAACGATGCCGAAGGTTCTGGCATTCGATTTAGAAATCCAAGTAACACAAAAAGTGTAATCATCACAGCATCAACGGTTGGATATAGAAATATCGTTGTTCAGTTTGCAACCTATAGAACAAGTTCGGGTGCTCAAACTCAAAATTATTCTTATTCTATAGATGGCACAAACTACATCACTACCCAATTATCTCAAACTACATTAGACCCCAATGTAGAACCAACCTTTGGCTTGGTAACTTTATTTATTACTAATACTGCGACTTACAACAATCCAAATTTTAAATTTAAAATAGATTTTGCTGGCACCAACGCTTCGGGAACTTCGGGAAATAATAGATTTGATAATCTTACCATTGATGGTTTAGAAAACTAAAAAAAATATGAAAAAATATATCTTTTTACTCTTGATTTATAGTATTTGTGCTTGTAGTCAAAATGTTACAAAATTAGAATTAGTTAATAAAACTAAATTAAAAATTGCAGAACCGTCTGATATAGCAGTCAATTATCTTACAAAAAATACTTATTTTGTAGTTTCAGACAAAGGTTTTGTATATGAAATAGATGAAAATGGCTCTATTTTAAAACAAGCAACAAATTATGAAGGACAGGACAACGAAGCAGTTTTGCATTTCGATTCAAAAATATATTCTATTGAAGAACGAGTAAGGAAATTACGAGTTTTTAATGAAAATTTAGAATTGATTAAAACCAAAGATTTGCCTTATTATGGTGGAAGAAACAAAGCTTACGAATCATTAACCTACAACGAAAGCAAAAAGTGTTTTGTGGCTATTACAGAAAAAAATCCTATTTTGTTAATGGAATTTGATGCAAATTTTGAAAAAATAAATGAAATAGAACTAAAAATTGCCCGAGATATTTCGGCAGCTACTTTTCATAACAATTATTTATGGTTTATAAGCGATGAAGATAGAATGTTGTATAAAATAAATCCTGCTAAATATACCGTTGAAAAAAGTTGGGAAATACCCGTAATAAACCCAGAAGGAATTGCTTTTAAAACCAATGGAAATGTATTGATTCTTTCAGACGATAGAGCTATTTTATATGAATTTAAAAACCTAGAAAACAACTAATTTATGAAGAAAATTTTATACCTATCGCTTTGTTTTGTGGCACAATTTTCTTTTGCACAAATTAGTTTTACCAATGGAAATCATACCATAGAAATTTCTGGAAATGCCTCAACCTATTACAACCAACGAATGCTAAAAGAAGGCGAAGACGACCATAAAAAAGACCGTTTTAAACTCAGAGATGCTCAAATTCAAATAGAAGGCCGCATCAAAAACACTTGGGAATATGAACTTCAAATTGATTTTGCAGATATGTCTGCCAATCAAGTGGGAAAATTTGACCCTGAGAATGTAGGTTTGATGGATAGTTATGTAATTTATAAAGGGTTAAAATATTTTGACATCAAAGCTGGATATTCCAAATTACCCTATTCATTTTCGTCAAACACCCCTTTTATTTATAGTCCTTATTGGCAAAGAGCCGAACTTTTGAGAGGTGAATTATTTTCAAGAAGAGATGTTGGAATTACTTTAACCAAAGATTTTTGGAACGAAAAAATAACGGTAGATTTAGGAGCTTACACAGGTTTGGGCGAATCCTCTTTAGGAGGAGATAACGATGCCAGCGGTAATCCAGAATTTGTAGGAAGAGTAGCTCTTGCATATCCTTCAAAATATAAATTTAGACCGATTGATGATAAAATTTCGCCAGTTCCTATGGTTGCATTAGGAATAAACGGTCGATATACTAATAGAACTTTGCCCAAAGGAGAGGTTTTTCCTGATTTATCTCAAGGAGAATATGGCATCAAATTGATTGACGGAAAAAAATATACCTATGGTTTTGATATTTCGGCTCAATATTTAGGTTTTTCGGCTCAATTTGAAATACACCAGATGCGTATGGAACCTCAAGCCAAAAACAGCCCGTTATTTCAAGGATTATTACCCAATCAAACCAATGATTATGTGCTGGCTGGTGGATATGTAGCACAACTTAACTATTTTAATAAATCATTAAAAACAATCCTTTCAGGACGATTTGAAGAGTTGGATTTAAACGATTTATCAAAAGGAAATTCCCAACGATTTTCATCGGCAATTGCTTATCAATTAGAGGGTTACAATGCAATGATTAAAGTTCAATACTTTTCAGTTAGTAAAGAAGAAGCTATTGACCCTTTAAAATGGGACGAACAATTTAGAATAGGATTACAATTTACATTCAAATAAATAATAATAATAATAACTTAAATTTTTTAAACATGAAACATTTTTACAAACTTTTTTTGCTAAGTGCAGTATTTGCATTTACAACGGCTAATGCTCAAACTACCATTACAGAATGGAATTTTGACGCAGAAAACACAACTCCAAGTTTAGGGACAGGGACATTAACACTAGTTGGAGGAACAACGAACACTTATGCAAGTGGAAATCCATCAACAGGAAGAGCATTTAATAGTGCTACTTATCCAGCACAAAGTACCGCATCTGGAACTGCAGGTGTAGAAATAGCTGTAAGTACGGTAGGACAGACAAATATTGGATTAACATTTGATCATCGTTCTTCAGGAACTGGTTCTAGATGGGCTCAATATGAATACTCTACCGATGGTGGAACTAACTGGATTGTAAAAGGAAATAATGGCGGCGTATTGTCTCCTCATGATACTTTTAATTTTATTCAAGTAGATTTGACCGCTTGTACCGCTTGTAACAACAATGCAAATTTTAAATTTCGAGTTGTTTCTATATTCTCACCAGTAGCTTTTAATACTCAGGGTTCTTCAGAAGTTTTTGGAGCAAATTCTGCCTATCATAGATCGAGAGTTGATGGAACAAATACCTCTGCCTATTCATCTGGTGGAACTTGGAGATTTGATAATATCAAAGTAGTAGGTAGTTTTGTTCTTAATAATGAGGATTTTGTTTTAACTAATAAATTAAAAATGTATCCAAATCCTATTGAAAATGGACAGGTCTTACATTTTGAAGAAACAATGTCTGGAACTATCTTCGATATAAACGGAAGAAGTTTAGAAATTTTTAACAATGTGTCAGAATTAAACATAAACAATTACAATTCAGGAATATATTTTATTAAAACTGATGATAATTTCATAAATAAACTTATCGTTGAGTAATTTTTAA
>DYPB01000161.1 GCA_020720185.1 Flavobacterium psychrophilum
AAACAATGGCATTAAGATAACAACAACCTCATTAGCATACAGTTGCGGGTACAGCACAAGAATTTAATTGATAATTAACAATTATTACTTGTTTCCCTTTTAATGTGATTATTTAGGTGGGTTCTATAAATTTACAAAAAAACTAATTTATAGAACCGACCTTTAATAATCACAACCAATTTTCGTTTGCAAATATAGTTTTATTTAGCAAATTATGATATTTTTTTTAAAATAGCAATTAAACTTTTTTTTAAAAGTTTATTCTTATCTTTGAAATAATCTTAAAAATTTATAGTTATGAAAAAATTAGTATATCTCGCAGTAGTTATTTTATCAGTAAATATCTCCTATTCACAAAAACAAGAAAGTTCTGAATTTGCTGGTGATAATTTTAGTTTAGAAGGTGCTTTAGTAATGTTTAAAAAGTCTAGTTCGTTGGATGAATTTGAAAAATTAATTAATGATGAGACAAATAATGTTAATAATTTTGACTTAAATAAAGACGATGTTATTGATTATATTAATGTTGAGGATGTAATGGAAAACGATGCTCATATTATTGTTTTATCAACTTATTTGAGCGAAACAGATAAACAAGATATTGCAGTAATTGGGATTGAAAAGACTGGTAATGAGAATGCTATTTTACAAATAGAGGGAGATGAAGAATTATTTCCTACAAACTCAATCGTTGAACCATTTGACATTGATGAAAAGATACATAAATCTTCTGGTGGAGGTCCGAATGTTATGGATATTGATACAAAACAAATAATAGTAAATGTTTGGTTTTGGCCTTGTGTTCGATATATTTATGCCCCAAATTATGTAGTCTTTGTCTCTCCACATCGTTGGGGATTTTATCCTAGATGGTTCCGTCCTTGGCGTCCATTCCGTCATCAAATATTTTATTCAAATTCTGCACCACATCGAATTTATTATCGTAAAACTACAATGCGTAAGGTTGTAGTTGCCAGAAAAATATATGCACCAAGACGAAAAACAGCAACTATTGTGGTTCGTAATAGAAGAGATGGAATAATTAATCAAAAAAATATTTATAGGAATGAAAATCATAGAGTTATTCGTGAAAAATCAGAAAAAAGAAATTCAAATAACCATATAAAAATTAGAAAAGAAAATAAAGGTAGGAGATAATAAAGGAGAGATGCATTAAAAGTGTATCTCTTTTTTATTAGGTGGGTTCTATAAAATAGCTATCAGCTAATTTATAGAACCCACCATTAGTTAACAATCGTAATTTTTAATTTGTTTTATAATTGCTCAAATTAAAGTTTATCTTTGCCAATTAAAAAAGAAAAAAAATGACAAAAAATAATATTCTAAAAGGAGTTATTCTCGTGGCACTTGGTGCATCAAGTTATGGTATGTTAGCAACATTTGTAAAATTGGCATATTCGGAAGGATATACAACCGCCGAAGTTACTTCTTCGCAATTTATATATGGAATTATTGGTATATTAATAATTAACTTATTTCAGAAAAACAAACATAAAAAAGATGTTTCAAATGCTTCAAAATCAAATATATTCAACCTAATGTTAGCAGGAACTTCTTTAGGAATGACAAGTGTTTTTTATTATTTATGTGTAAAATACATTGATGTTTCTATCGCCATTGTTTTATTAATGCAAACCGTTTGGATGGGTGTAATTCTCGAATGGATTTTAGAAAAAAAAGCTCCTTCCTTTCAAAAAACAGTTTCGGTTTTTATAGTTTTAGTTGGAACAGTTTTTGCAACAAATATTATAAATAATGATATGACGATTGATTGGAGAGGGATATTATTTGGACTTTTAGCCGCAGCATCTTTTACAACTACAATGTTTACAGCCAATAGAGTTGCAACTAATATTTCATCTGCACAACGGAGTTTATATATGCTTTTAGGTGGAGCTGTTATTGTTTTCGGCTTTGGAGTTTTTACTCAAAACACGGCATTTAATCTTGAAATTTTTATGAAATGGGGAATATTTTTAGCACTTTTTGGAACAATAATTCCGCCAATGCTTATGAACGCTGGTTTTCCATTAACAGGAATAGGATTAGGTAGTATTGTTTCGGCATTAGAATTGCCAGTTTCGGTTTTAATGGCATTCTTTATTTTGAATGAACAAGTTGTTGGTTTGCAATGGATTGGTATTATTTTAATAATTTTTGCCATTATATTGATGAATATCAATTTTGATAAAATAAAACATAAATAATATTTTATTTAAAAAACGGAATGCTACAATTGTTTTCTAAAGAACCGATAATCTTTGATTTACAAGATTTAGAAATGATATATTATCCAAATCTTTTTGACGATGAGAAATCTAATTTATTATTGAAAGAATTAATTAAAACTACCAAATGGCAACAAGATATTATTACTATTTTTAATAAAAATCACTTACAACCTAGACTAACAGCTTTTTATGGTAACGATGGCAAGCCTTATTTGTATTCAAATATTACTATGGAACCCCATTTTTTTACGCCAATGTTATCAAAAATAAAGCATTTTGTAGAAGCAGAAACTAATACAAATTTCAATGCTGTTTTGTTGAATTATTACAGAGACGGCAATGATAGTATGGGCTGGCATTCTGACAACGAAAAAGAATTAGGCGAAAATCCAACAATTGCATCGGTAACTTTTGGAGCAGAAAGAATTTTTCAGTTAAAACACAACACCATTATTGGATTAAAACAAAATATAAAATTAGAATCTGGTAGTTTGTTGTTAATGAAAGGAAGCACACAACATTTTTGGAAACATCAAATTCCGAAAACCACAAAACCAGTAGGGGAGCGGGTAAACCTAACTTTTAGGCTAATAAAATAAAAATTTATTCTCAAAAAAAACCTTTCATTTTTTTTTGAAAGGTTTTCTCAAGATAATCTAATAATTGGTTGCTAATTCAGAATATGATATTCAATCAATCCATCAATCGGTCGGCGGAGGACATTGCCTATTCTAATGTTGTGTTTTTTGAGTACAGTTTCCAATTCGTCTTTTAAATAAAAGGCTATTGAGCCAATAAAATGGGCAGGAACTTCAGTATAATTATCAAATTGTTTGATGTAATTTTCTACAAAATCTTCAAGTTCATCATTGATGAATTTTTTGCAAAAATTGGTGTCTTTATGTTTAATTAAGAACTTTGCAAATGTTGCTAAATACGCATTTGGATTAGGTTCTTTATAAAATTTATTTTTAATATAATCAGGGTCTAAATTATATTGTTCTTCAAATTCTGTAGCTAAATCTGCTGGCATTTTATTGAAATAGTATCCTCGCAAAAGATGTCGCCCAAAACGGTTTCCTGAACAATCATCCATAGCAATATAGCCCAAAGATTGTACTTTTTGATGCAGTATTTGACCGTCAAAATAGCTGCAATTTGAACCAGTACCTAAAATACAAACAATTGCTTTTTCGTTTTTTGGAGTAGTTGCAAAAACGGCTGCATAAGTATCTTCATGAACAACTATTGTTGCATTTTTAAAGTACTCTTGAAAAACTTCGGATAAAAAATTTTTCATTCTATTGGTACCGCATCCTGCTCCATAAAAGAATAAATTATTAACTTTATCTTTGTTTTGAGAGATATCAAACTTATCATTCAATCTACGAATAATTTCGTCTTTATCTAAAACTTCTGGGTTTAAACCCAGCGTTTGTGTGGTAAAAAGTGTTTTGCCATTATTATCAATAGCTATCCAATCGGCTTTTGTAGAGCCAGAATCTACGAGTAGTTTCAT
>DYPB01000162.1 GCA_020720185.1 Flavobacterium psychrophilum
CTTTATTCAAAAGCTTGTGTATATTTGCAATGGTAGTTTATAAACCAAAAGTAAGTGAATTTTTATCCGCAACGGCTCATAGCCGAAAACCGTTAGCGGTTATTGAAGAAAATCACATTTCAGCAGTTAAGGGAATAGATTATCTTTGTAATAAAGAATTTTGAATGAGCAAAAACAAACTAGATACTAAATTTTACAACAGCGTTGCTAAATTCTTGAAAGAAGCACGAAAGAGTGTTGTTCAGACTATTAATAAGACAATGGTTTATACCTATTTTGAAATAGGACGAATGATTGTCGAAGAAGAACAAAATGGAAAAGAGCGTGCTGAATATGGAAAACAAATATTAAAAGAATTGTCGGATAGATTAATTTCTGAATTTGGAAAAGGCTTTTCTGTTGATAATTTAGAGAATATGAGGAAATTTTATTCCAGATATTCAATTTCCGAAACAGTGTCTCGGAAATCTGAAATACCTGAATTTCAATTAGGTTGGTCGCATTATTTAAAACTTGTTCGAATTGATGATGAAGCGGAAAGAAATTTTTACGAAATTGAAGCAGTTCAAAACAATTGGAGTTTACGAGAATTAAGAAGACAATGTGATAGTGCCTTATACCAGAGACTTGTGTTAAGTAAAGATAAAGAGGCTGTTAAAGAATTATCTAACAAAGGACAATTGATTGAAAAACCCAAAGATGCATTAAAAGACCCATATATTCTTGAATTTGTAGGATTGCCTGAGAATAAGTCATATTCAGAAACAGAACTTGAACAAAGATTGATTGATAAGTTAGAGTATTTTTTATTGGAACTTGGAAAAGGTTATACTTTTGTTGCAAGGCAAAAACGCATAACAATTGATGAGAAACATTTTAGGGTAGATTTGGTTTTTTATAACAGAATTCTTAAATCATTTGTCTTAATTGATTTGAAAATTGGAGAATTACGTCATCAGGATATTGGACAGTTGCAGATGTATGTTAATTATTACGATAGATATGTAAAGTTAGATGATGAAAATAAAACGATTGGAATAATTTTATGTCAAGACAAAAGTGAAACGCTTGTAGAAATTACTTTACCGGAAAATAATGAACAGATTTTTGCAAGTAAGTATCAAATGGTTTTACCGAGTAAACAAGAATTGAAAAAACTGATTGAAAATAAAGAGGATGAATAACAACAAACCGCTAACATTATGTAAGCAATATGGCGGGTAAAGGCATCAAAACAAACTTTTGTGCTAAACCAAAGTTTTGTACTTTTACCAAAGGTTAGTGCGAACTTCACCGCCACATCGCCTACACTAATCCGTTAGCCGACACCCTATGAAACAGACTGCAAACATTGAACATATTGATATATAAATTTAATGAATTTTAAAAATGAATATTAACTATTAAAGATATTGGGGGGCAGAAGGTCGGAATGATACGTTTTACTATTTGACACCACGTTAAGATATACGTTAACTGGGAAGGATAATACTAATTTCCAAATATTCTTTAAAGAGAATTGCGGAAAGAGTTACCAACAGCATAATAACTGTTGTAATCTTGAAGTTTGGTCTGCGTTTGAAGTTCTTTAACATATTTATTGTGTTTATGAATTTATTTACAAAGATAATAATTTCTATACCTGAAAAGAGTAGTGTTGCAATAGCCTTGAAAAAGGTAAAAGCTTCGTCAGAGCCTGTACATTTCAAACCTGCTACTATAAATCTGCCCCCTTTTTTTAACTATGGAATTAGAAAACTGGTTTAAACTTAAAAAATATCCTCATATAGGATTACCAATTACAATCGAAGATTATAATTGGGTAAAAGAATATATAATGGATAAAGAAAAAATTAGGATTCATAGTTTCCTACCTCTTATTCATAAATGTATTTCACAAAGAAAATTCAGACCTGACAAATTAAGAACTGACAGAACAAAAACAAAAAAAAGATTTAGAATAAAAGACAAAAAAGATAGAAACATTTATTTTGCTTCACATATTGACTCATTGATTTTCTCTTATTTTAATAGTTTGCTCACAGAAGCTTATGAGAATTATATAAAAAATAAACCTTTTAGTGAATCCATTGTTGCATATAGGAAAATTCCAATGTTTGCAGGAGCAGAATCTAATAAATGTAATGTTGACTTCGCAAAATCTACATTTGAATTTATTAACAAAAACAATGACAAAAAACTAACAGTTATAGTCGCTGATGTAACTTCATTTTTTGATAATCTTGACCATAAAATTTTAAAAAGACAGTGGACAAAAATATTAAATACTTCGACATTACCTTTTGAACATTACAACGTGTTTAAAGCACTTACTAAAATTAAATATGTTGAAGGTGAACAACTTTTTAAAAGTTATAACAATACAATGTTAGTAAAACGAGGTGTTCCAAATTCAAACAACGAATTTGAATATATACGAAAGAAAATTTTAAAATCAAATTACTTTAAAGAAAAAAAAGTGATTGCTTATTGTGAAAAAAGTGATTTCCTTAAAAATAATTTAAAAACAATTATATCAAAAAACAACTTAAAGGGAATCCCACAGGGAAGTCCTATAAGTGCTACATTAGCAAATGTTTATATGTTGGATTTTGACCAAATCATTTTCGACAAAGTTGATTCAATCGGTGGCTACTATCAAAGATATAGTGATGATTTAATTGTGATTTGCGAACAACAATACGAAGATGAAATAATTAAAACTATAAGAGAAAGTATTGCAGACAAAAAAATTGCAAACCTTGAAATTCAATCAAAAAAAACAAAAGTGTATCGTTTTGAAAATATTGGAACTAAATTTACTGGTTTTGAAATTGACGAAAAAACCAAAGTGCCAAATTTCAACAAGAAATTAGAATATTTAGGTTTTTCTTATGACGGGCAAAAAGTATTAATTAAATCAGCTGGTTTTTCAAAATTTTATCGCTCAATGATAAAGTCTTTTAAAAAATCAGCCTCTTTCGCAAAAAACAGTAAGAACCCAGATAAAAGAATTTTTAAGTCAAAACTATTTAAAAGATTCACCCATAAAGGTGCAAAAAGAAAATTGATTTATAGACCATCAAAAATAGACAAAACAAAATATGTAAAAAGTAAAGAATATAATTGGGGAAACTATTTAAGTTATGTTTTAAAAGCAGACAACACTATGAAGGAAATAAATAATTCAGATTCAATTAAAAGACAAAGTAGAAAATTATGGAGAAACTTCAATAAATTATTGGAAATATACGGAGAACCCAAAATCATAACTTAATAAACCCAAAAAGGGCGATTGGCTAACAGGGGTTTTGCAAAATCTTGGTTTCAGTGCTAAATTGAACATTTGGAATTCTAATGAACATTGTGCTAAATTTGAACATTCGTACTTCTAATCCCAGCCTTTGCAAAGCCCCAAAACATTGTAACCAATCCCCCTACTGAAAAATTCCGTTGAATATTTTAGCTAACGCGTGTATCTTTGTATGGAGTTCCTTGCAAAGACCGGTTTTCAAAATGTTGCTATTCAAAGTCCGTGCGCAATCAAGGTTAGAATGTAAAAAGTAATAGATTATCATTACTTGGGTTAGAATTAAGTGGCGAGTTTGCCTCGGCAAATATCCCGATTGGAATAATTTCAAAGCCGAGATTTACATTCCTCGGGACTCATTTTATTAATCTTTAAAACTTAGGAACTGTAAAGAAATAACCTATCCATTTTGTATCCCACGCCGAATGCGT
>DYPB01000163.1 GCA_020720185.1 Flavobacterium psychrophilum
AATAATGGAAATGATATTTTTTGATTTATACTTTTTGCGTGAGGGATAATAGCGAAAATCCTTTTATGGTGAGGAACGAGCTATAAAAGATTGTAGCGGATAGCCCGACCCGAAGTTTACGGAGGGGGACGCCCAAATGTTAGTTTTGCTTTTTATTTTAAAATTTAGATGTTGTTTTTTATGGTTTAAGGATTACTATATAGTTTGTTTTTTAGTGACTCATTTTTAGAAGTGAAAAATATCATGGTTTTTATGAATAAAAGATAAAATTTTGTACTTTTGTACGGTTTAATTACATTTACACAAGCAAAAAATAGAAAATTTTATGGACGATAATTATTCACCAAGAGTAAAAGAAGTTATTAGTTATAGTAAAGAGGAGGCGATGCGGTTGGGTCATGATTTTATCGGAACGGAACATCTTTTATTAGGGATTTTAAAGGACGGTAGCGGTAGTGCGGTTTCGGTTTTACAGCATTTGTCAATAAATTTAGAGGTGCTTCGTGAGAAAGTTGAAATTATGAGTCCTGCAAATCCAAATTTGTTATCGGCTATTGACCAACGAAATTTGCATCTTACCAGACAGGCAGAACGGGCATTGAAAACAACTTTTTTAGAAGCTAAAATGTTTAAAAGTTCTACTATCTGTACGGCACATTTGTTGTTATGTATTTTACGGAATGTGAATGATCCGACAACAAAGTTATTAAATAAAATGAAGTTAGATTACGATATTGTAAAAGATCAATACATTGATATATCGTCAAATCAGGATAGTTTTACACAAACATTAGAAGTTCCAAAATCTGAATACAGAGACCCAGCAGGACATGAGGACGATTTTAAGACTGAGAGTTTTAATAATCCGTCGATTAAGGTTACCAAAAAGACGAAAACCCCTGTTTTAGATAATTTTGGTAGAGATTTAACTGAAATGGCTGTTGATGGTAAATTGGATCCAGTTGTAGGGAGGGATAAGGAAATTGAAAGAGTTTCTCAAATTTTAAGTCGAAGAAAAAAGAACAATCCGCTATTAATTGGCGAGCCAGGTGTTGGAAAATCAGCTATTGCAGAAGGTTTGGCACTCCGAATTATTCAAAAAAAATGTTCGAGAATATTGTTTGGAAAACGAGTGGTAACTTTAGATTTAGGTAGCCTTGTGGCTGGAACAAAATATCGTGGTCAATTTGAAGAACGAATGAAAGCCGTGATGAACGAATTGGAAAAAAACGACGATATTATTCTATTTATAGATGAGATTCATACTATTGTTGGAGCTGGTGGAGCTGCAGGTTCTCTTGATGCTTCGAATATGTTTAAGCCTGCATTAGCAAGGGGCGAGATACAATGTATTGGTGCAACAACCCTTGATGAATATCGACAATATATTGAAAAGGATGGTGCTTTGGAACGCCGTTTTCAGAAGGTAATTGTTGAACCCACCTCAATAACTGAAACGATTGAAATTTTACATAATATTAAGGACAAATATGAAAATCATCATAATGTAATTTATACTGACGATGCAATTGAGGCTTGTGTAAAATTAACCGATAGATATATGTCTGAACGATTTTTACCAGACAAGGCTATTGATGCTTTAGACGAAGCTGGTTCTCGAATTCATATTACTAATATTGAAGTTCCTAAACAAATTTTGGAACTTGAAAAACAGTTAGAAGAAATTCGAGAATTAAAAAACTCGGTTGTTAGAAAACAAAAATATGAGGAAGCCGCAAAACTTCGAGACGATGAAAAGTATATCGAAAAAAATCTTGCTATTGCCCAAGAGCAATGGGAAACAGATTCTAAAAATAATAGAAAACAAGTTACTGAAGATAATGTTGCCGATGTAGTATCAATGATGACTGGAATTCCTGTCAATAGAATTGCACAAACTGAAAGTAACAAGTTGGCACATTTACCTCAACTAATTCAAGGAAAGGTGATTGGACAAAATGATGCCGTGTTGAAAATTGCGAGATCCATTCAACGCAATCGTGCAGGGCTGAAAGACCCTAATAAGCCTATTGGTTCGTTTATTTTTTTAGGACAAACAGGTGTTGGAAAAACCCAGTTAGCCAAAGTTTTAGCCAAAGAATTATTCGATTCTGAAGAGGCACTTATTAGAATTGATATGAGTGAATATATGGAGAAATTTTCAATATCACGATTAGTTGGTGCTCCTCCAGGTTATGTAGGATATGAAGAAGGTGGTCAATTGACTGAAAAAGTAAGACGAAAACCTTATTGTGTAGTACTTTTGGACGAAATTGAAAAGGCACATCCAGATGTTTTTAATATGATGTTGCAAGTGCTTGACGATGGTTATTTGACTGATAGTTTGGGCAGAAAAATAGATTTTAAAAATACTATCATCATCATGACCTCTAATATTGGAGCTCGACAATTAAAAGATTTTGGACAAGGAGTTGGTTTTGGTACTGCAGCAAAAGTTGCACAAGCCGATGAACATTCAAAAAGTGTTATAGAAAATGCTCTAAAAAAGACTTTTGCACCAGAATTTTTAAATAGAATAGACGATGTAATTGTATTTAATCCTCTTGAAAAAGAGCATATTAACCTAATTATTGATATTGAGTTACAAAAATTATATACCCGAATTACTGATTTAGGTTACACTTTGATTTTAACCGACAAAGCAAAATCTTATATTGCCGATAAAGGTTTTGATAAACAATTTGGAGCACGACCTTTAAAAAGAGCTATTCAAAAATATGTAGAAGATGCACTAGCCGAAGAAATTATAACTGCTAAAATTACTACTGGCGACCAAATTTTTATGGATATTGAAGATGGTAAAGACGAACTAACCGTTACTATTAAAAAAGCAATAACAGAAGAGATTGAGGGATAATTTAAAAAAAAAAGAAATGGGCAGTTAAAAATCTAACTTGCCCATTTTTATTATAGTATCATCGTCAATTGTATTCTTTTTCTATCTTCATCAACCTCAACTACTTTAACCTGAATTTGTTGGTGTAGTTTTACCACCTCATTTACATCAGACACAAAACCAACACGGAGTTGAGAAATAATTTACATGAATTTTATTGCCAAAACAAAAATTTATATATCTTTGTAATATTAAAATCAGACAGTTATGTTACAAACCACTACAATAAAAGATTATGTATCTAAAAATTTAAGAGATATTACAAAACCTGAAATTATTTCGGATAAATTTATTGTGCCTGACTGGCATAAAAAAATTGTTTTAGACCGAATAAATAACCCAAAAACACCCGTTGATGCTTTTGAAATGATTGAAGAACTTGAATTTCAAGATGTTGCAAAATTATAAAATCATTGCCGACCCAAGAGTGAAACTCGACTTGAGAAAAGCAATGGAATTTTTAAAAACCAAAAGACAAGGATTACATCTTCAATTTCTTGCGGATTACAAAAGCAGTTTAAAATCGTTACAAATTAACCCTTTTTTTGAAGTTAGATACAACAATGTTAGATGTTTACCATTAGAAACTTTCAAATATATGATACATTTTACGGTTGATGGAAGTTTGTTTATTGTTCATGTACATGCTGTGATTTCTAATTATTTAGATCCTGAGAATCATTGGATAAATTAAAAACCATCGTCAATTGTATCCGTTTTCTATCCTCATCAACCTCAACAACTTTAACCTGAA
>DYPB01000164.1 GCA_020720185.1 Flavobacterium psychrophilum
AACTTATGGGCATTTTCTGCTTAATATTGACAACAAAAACTCGGAAGAAATTGAAAAAGAAGTATTAGAAGGCAAATTTGCTACCCGACCGGGATGGGTGCGCATGTCTATTCATCCTACTTTGACCAATGCAGAAGTAACCTTTGTTTGCGATTCCATTGCGCAAGTAGCCGAAAATCACTCAGAATGGGGAAAAGATTACGAGTATGTCATAGAGATCAATGATTATGTTCACAAGACAAAACCTAATATGGCACAAGAAATTGTTAACACTATTATCTGATTAAATCATTTATGTTTAATATATAATAACCCATTTAATCCACATAAAATTGCCTTGTGTTCAGAAAAACTCATATGTGAAACAACTGAATTTATAGGCAATTGTAATTCTTCAATCCAAGTTAAACCAGCATCATTGGTGCTATATAGTTTATCATTTATCCCTATTGCATACCAGTTATTTTGATTTTCTATAAAGAAATTTTTAACATCATTTTTTACAATTGAAGTTGTTTGATACATATCAGTAGTTTTAATTAATTGCTGGTTTCCATTCTTTGACAAAACTAAATTATAGTCATAGAATTTACTTGAATATTTTATACCATAATCCGTTGATATTGTATCTAAGACTTCCCAGTTATGAAAGTCAGCTGATTTTCTTATAAATGATTTGAAAGGATTTCTCAATAATAAACCTATTTCATAAAAATAATTATCGCTACCTCTGCCAATTGTTTTTACACGCGCGGTCCCAACATTATATGTCTGACTTACACCTAAATAAGGTGATTGGGTTGTAAAAGAAACGTTTAAACCGTTGTCTGATGTGTGTAGATGACAACCCCAAGTGTCAGTAATATAATGACTAGTTCCGTCTGTATAAGCAATCATATCCCTGGGGTTATCAGTCATAATCTCAGGATAATAGCCATAGTAAATGGTATTCATGTTATATATAAAATTTACTGAATTAAAACCACTATTCGTTGAATAAGCACCATAAGATGAATTTATAACACCATGATTTTTATCTGTCATTTTTAAATCCAAAACAAGATTATTATTTATTAATGCAATGTTATTCAAAGTAAAACCATTACTATTTCCAATAAGTTTTTTAACATATCTATAAGAGCTGTTGCTTGCATAATTTACCAAGCTTATTAAATCACTACTGTCATCAAAAACAAAAGTTTTAATGAAATTAATATTTGGTCCGTGATATATGTAAACCCAATAATCAGGTATTAAATAAAAGTTCATATTATTGCTAACTTTATCAGAGACAAGAACATTTAAGATGTTTTGATTAGGTTGTAAGTCATCTTTAACCACAAATGATATTTTAGTATTAGAAATCGGGATAACATCATATGTTTTATTAAAAACACGAACTTTAGTCGTTGTATTAGGGTAAATAAAGTTATGTCCTTGTATGGTAATAGTATCTCCGTAAGAACACATTTCATTTGAAATACTATTTATAACTGGACTAGGTACTGTAAGTTGGGTAGGTTTCTGTTCTTCTTCTTTATTACAAGCTGTAAAAATTAAAACTATTTGTATTAATAAGATGATTACTTTTTTCATAAATAGTATGTTTAAAAAAATTATAATGCAAAGTTATACAAAATTATTAAAATTGAGTTTTTTTTAAAGATATTAACTAATATTGCAAAAAAAAATATTAAAACCCTTAAAGGCAAAAAACCTTAAGGTATTTTCTTAAGTGAAACTAAAACATTAAAGAATATTAACTCAAGAATTCTAAATCTCGTCATAGACACAGACAAGGCATGCCTTGTCTCTTTAACGATACAGACAAGGCATGCCTTGTCTCTAACAAAATTTACACCATGTCCGTAAAACTCAAAGGCGACCGCAAAATCAACAAAAAATTCACGACCAAACAAAAGGCGTTAAAAATCAATCTCTAAAACAAACCCATAAAGTTTTTAATTTTTTTTGATGTTAGTAGTATGTAAATGAAATTGTAACAAAAGTAACGGTTTATTTGTAATAAAAAATTAATTTTGTTGCTTACAATTTTCTTAAAGAAAATACCATAAAAAAAATACTAATAAGATTAATTTAAATCAATATTTATGAAACTAATGCTACCCAATCAAATCGTAAGAAAACTCGCTGCTGTTTTGTTTTTACTGCTGACCCATTACAGTTTTGCCCAAGGAACGATTCCTTTTATCACTACATGGACCACTACCAACGGGAAAATTAAAATTCCAACTTTGGCTGCTTCAGGTACCTATAATTATTCAGTTAAATGGATAAATTTAACATCTCCGGGTGTAAACGAAGGTGTAACAAACAACATAACAGGAGATTATGAAATAACGGGTCTATATGATAACCATACATACCAAATAGAGATTTTGGGTGATTTTCCCCATTTTTATATGAATAACAACAACACGTACAGAACTACATTGCATTCAATTGAACAATGGGGAAATGTTGAATGGCATAGTTTTGAAAATGCTTTTACGGGTTGTTCAAATTTACAAATCAATGCTACTGATTTTCCTAATTTAAGCAACGTAACAAATATGAGTGGTATGTTTCAAAGTTGTTTCATTTTTACCGGCAATGCTAGTATGAACAGTTGGGATACTTCACACATTACCAATATGTCTAATTTGTTTAATAATGCCAAAGTATTTAATCAAAATATAGGGAATTGGAATACTTCAGCAGTGACCAATATGGCTGAAATGTTTGCTTATACGGATGATTTTAATCAAGATATTAGCAATTGGAATATCTCAAATGTTACCAATATGGGAGGCATGTTTATAAGTGCTGATGATTTTAATCAGAACCTGAGCAATTGGAATATTAGTAGTGTGACCAATTTGGGTGGAATGTTTTTTGACGCCTTGTCTTTTAATCAAAATATTGGAAGTTGGAATACCTCTCAGGTGACCAATATGGGTTGGATGTTTTATGGAGCGAGTGCTTTTAATCAAAACATTGGAAATTGGAATTTAAATTCTATTCCTGACAATTCAATGGATGCAATGGATTCAATGCTTAGTAATACTGGTTTAGATTGTGAAAATTACAGTTCCACACTAATTGGTTGGGCTGGAAATACCAATACCCCTAATGGTATTACATTTGCTGCAAGCGGAAGAAAATATAACAGTCAAGGGCAAACAGCCAGAAATACTCTAATTAATACAAAAGGATGGACTATTACTGATGCCGGTTATGACCCAAATTGCCCCGCAACCGTTTCAGTTCCCGACGAATTGTTGATTGATCTGGATTTTTATCCCAATCCGATTATAAATTACGTAGAGTCAACCGAAGTGATTTCAAGTGTCATGATTTATGACTTAAAAGGAGTACTGATCCAATCGCTTAAACCAAATAGTACCAAAATAGATGTTTCATCACTTGCCAGTGGCATGTATTTATTGAAAGGTAGTGTAGGAACGTATTATTTTATCGAAAGGATTATCAAACAATAATTACATAGCTACATGTAATATAATAACCTCGATTTTTATCGGGGTTATTTTTTTGTTACAATAATTCAATTTTTAAATTTAATTTTGAACTTTATTTCCGGTAACGACACAGACAAGGCATGCCTTGTCTCTTTAACGATACAGACAAGGCATGCCTTGTCTC
>DYPB01000165.1:0-1640 GCA_020720185.1 Flavobacterium psychrophilum
GTAATAGTTACATCTTTCAAAGATACTCCCTCTGAAAGTTTTGCGTTGTAAGTATTAGCTGCTCCTACTTTTGCAGTAGCACTGGTGTAGTTTACAAATGAAAATACTAAAACATCGCCTACTTTGGTTTTGATTGCATATTTACCATTTACATCTGTTTGTGTGCTTGTTTTTGTTCCTTGAACTACAACATTAGCACCAGGCAATGTTCCTGAAGCATCAGACACCACTCCTGTTACGGTTTTCTCTTGTCCAAAAGAAAACTGTACCGATAACGCTATTAAAAGCGTAAAAATCCATTTGTACTTTAATCTCATCTTATTTTTATTTGAGTTAGTTATGATGCAAACCTAATAATTGTTTATTTATTAACCAAATTTTAACAGTTAAATTTATTTCTTAACTTTAAATTAAGATTAAAATTATTTTTTTTGTTTTGCTATGTAATTGGGAATCAGTATTTTAATTTTATTTAAAAAATATTAAATGCTGAATTATTTTGTTGTGTTTTTAGTTTTTGACAAATAATTTTGTTGTTTTCTGTTAAAATATGTTAAATTTTTAAGTTTTTCTATTTGTAAAGCCTTGTCAAAAGCGTCTGTTTGAGTTATTTTTGTATAAAAATGTATAAATTTGCCGTTTTTTCCAAAATATGTTGTTTTTATGCGGTGTTTTCGTTATCGCAGTAAACCGCGGTTCATTGGGGGAATATCGGGGGAATATCGGGGGAATATACCAAGTAGGTTGGGAGAATATATTTTTTAATCCTAATTGTTGCAAAAATCTAATCTTTAGCTTTAGTCTTTTTAATGAAAATAACGATAGTATTATTTTTATATGCTTTTACCTTATTATAATAGTGAAATTTTTGAGGCAGGAACTGATGAGGCAGGCAGAGGTTGCTTGGCCGGACCTGTTACGGCAGCGGCGGTTATAAGCCCCCCACCCCCCGAAGGGGGAGTAACGAAGATATTGGATATTTATAGTTCCAATTTTGAAATTTTTAGAAATCAAATTAACGACTCAAAACAATTATCCGAAAAGAAACGGGATTTGTTGCGACCTATAATTGAACAGATCGGAATCTCATTTGCTGTTACTCATATTTATCCCGATGTGATTGACGAAATAAATATTTTGAATGCCTCGTTATTGGCAATGCAAAAATCCGTTTTAAAACTCAATTTTATACCTATATATGTTATAGTAGATGGAAATTGCCCATTAACCCCAGCCCACCTAACCCTCCAGAAGGGAGGGCTTTATAATATTAGAACTCCGCAAACTTTTAGAAACGGTAAAAATTCGATTGGTTTAAAAAAAGTATTTCATAAATTCCATACGCAAAAAGAAATTGAAATTCTAAATAATATTCCAAATACTGCTATTATTAAAGGAGACGAAAAATATTTATCAATTGCAGCGGCTTCAATTTTAGCAAAAACGCATCGAGATGATTATATGAATAAAATTCATGAAGAATTTCCAATGTATAACTGGGCAAAAAACAAAGGGTATCCAACTAAAGAACATCGGGAGGCAATTAAAGAATTTGGAATTACAAAATACCATAGAAAGAGTTTTAGATTAAGTTAAAGGTTGAGGTTGAGTTAAAGGTTGAGGTTGAGTTAAAGGTTGAG
>DYPB01000165.1:1740-3654 GCA_020720185.1 Flavobacterium psychrophilum
TTCTATTCTCTTTCTTCTATTCTCTTTCTTCTATTCTCTTTCTTCTATTCTCTTTCTTCTATTCTCTTTCTTCTATTCTCTTTCTTCTATTCTCTTTCTTCTATTCTCTTTCTTCTCCTGAGGCTTCAAACAATTCCAACAAATATTTTATTATTTTTTGCTTAACCTCATCTTCATCAATAAATTCTATACCAAGTTCCACATTTAATGAAGTAACCGCTTTGCCCCGAATGCCACAGGGAATAATATTGTCAAAATAGCCCAAATCTACATTAACATTCAACGCAAAACCGTGCATAGTAACCCACCTACTGGCACGAACGCCCATTGCACATATTTTTCGGACAAATGGTGTGCCAACACCTAACCAAACGCCTGTTTCGCCATCACTTCTTGTTCCAATTACATCATAATCTGCTAAGGTTAATATAATTGCCTCTTCGAGTACTCTCAGATATTTATGAATATCTGTAAAGAAATTCTCTAAATCCAAAATTGGATAACCCACAATTTGCCCAGGTCCATGATAGGTAATATCTCCACCTCTATTTATTTTATAAAACGACGCTCCTTTTTCTTTTAATTGTTTTTCGGATAACAATAAATTGCCCAAATCACCACTTTTTCCGAGTGTATAAACATGTGGATGGGTTACAAATAATAGGTAATTTGGTGTCTGATTTTGTGCATCTTCCCTCCTATTTTGAATTTTTATATCAACAATTTCTTTAAACAAATCCTCTTGATATTGCCAAGTTTCGTTATAATCCCTAATTCCTAAATCCTTTATTTCAATTTTTTTATTCATAGGAGCACCACACTTGGGTATATTTATTAGCCATTTTCCCGCTTTTCGTTTCAATCTTTATTGCTGAAAACCAGCAATAAAGGATTTCCACTACAATCGGGGCTATTAGAGAAGGGTTTTTGATTATTTATCAAGGCAAATTTACAACCCTTTCAGTTAAAAAACTTTTTCAAAGTTCAAAATTTTGACATTTACAATAAAATGTATATTTTTGTATCAAACTTACAAAGCTATGAGTACTATTGTTGAACCAAATTATACCTCAAATCCAATATTAAAGGATGATTATTCCTCTTCATTAAAAGAAAAAGATTTTTGGAACGATTTACCACTATTTGTCCAAAAAGGAATATTAGAAAGCCAAGAACAATACAAAGAAGGAAAATTTACGAAATTTTCCGAAGTAAAAGAGTCGATTTTAGGAAGAAAACACCGTGAATGATGCTTGATATTGTACTTACAGACAATGCAAAATTCACTTTAGAGTATATTTTTGATACCATCGAAATGAAATTTGGTGCTAAAAGTGTGAAAAGTTTATGGACGAAGTCGAAAGTACCTTAAACATAATCTCCACAAATTCTGAGATTTTTAAGCAAACCACAATATCTAAAAAAATTCGGGTTGGTTTTGTAACCAAACAAACTTCATTTTATTATCAAATTAACAATCAATCCATTGTAGTTTTATATTTTTGGGATAACCGACAAGAGCCGTTATTCTAAATTTATTTCGTTTTTTATACAATCAACAGTTAAAAATAAAAAAAATCAAATTCCACAAAATTTTCTCTCAAAAACAGTAATTTCATAAATCATCAAACAAATCAGCAATTAGCAATTAGCAATTAGTAATTTTTTATTAAATTTGCCCAACAATCTAAAAAAAATAAAATATGGCTTTTGATATTGAAATGATTAAAAAAGTGTATGCTAATATGCCTGCACGGGTCGATAAAGCAAGAGAATTAGTAGGACGACCATTAACACTTACTGAAAAAATACTATACAGTCACTTATGGGAAGGCAATCCAAATCAAGTTTTTTCTCGTGGAAAAGATTATGTTGATTTCGCTCCAGATAGAGTTGCTTGCCAAGATGCAACAG
>DYPB01000026.1 GCA_020720185.1 Flavobacterium psychrophilum
TGATTTCTTAATTTCAGAATCTTTCAAAGTATAAAACAGAATAATATCATCTAAATGAAATTCATCACGATTGGAAAAGTTGCCTTTTAAATCGTTGATAAATAAATTGTTAATGGTATCATTTAGTGAGTATGGCATGGTGCAAATGTACAAAAATAATTAAGTGTCAATAATTGGGTTAAACTCAAAATTAGTGTTTTTTCTAATGCGTAATTTGGGTTTAAAAATCTAAGGTTTTAAAGGATGGTTATCTTTTTATTAATTCTTACATCATTCCTCCGCCTCCTTGGGTTTCGTTGTTGTCTCTTTGTTTTCGCTGAATGGCTCGATTTTTACCCCCTCCAAAACGGTAATTAAAACCTACATAAACGGTCTGACTTTCCCAATAAAAAGCTCCATCTCTTTTAAACGGATTATCACCTACAAAAGCAAAATTCATCGCATCAAAAATATCGCTTACCCTTGCGGATAGGGTTCCTTTTCCTTTAAAAACATTGTAACTCGCCCCAATATCGGTTTTCCACATCGGTTTTCGGGTGTATTGCAGACTTATATCTTTGCCTCTATACATATAAAACCATTGAAAACGCAGGTTCTTGTTTGCCGTAAAGGTATTGTTGATTCGTGCATTAAAAAGGATAACTTCAACTTCTTCAGGTTTGTTTTGCACCACCCCTCTAATGGTTCTAAAATAAGCATCGGTACTAATGTTGGCACTCCACCATTTGGTAAAATTCAAGTTTCCCGAAATTTCTACTCCATAAGCTTTATTATCATTAAAATTATCATGAGAAACTTGATGTCTCCCTGCATCGGTTGGGTGTTCAATCACGGTTCGGGTAATTTCGTTGTTTATTTGTCGATAAAAAACACTTGTGGTTACGCTTCCTATTTTTGTTTTTCGGGTATAATTCATTTCAAATGAGTTGGTAAATTGAGGCTCTAATTCAGGATTTCCAATCGATTCTATTGTAGGAGTGCTCCACTCTCGGATAGGGTTTACTTGCCCTATACTGGGTCTATCCACTCTTCTGGAATAACTAAATTGATAGGTGTTCTTTTCAGATGGATTGTAGGTTAGAAAAGCATTTGGATATAAGGCAAAAATATTATCTTTAAATATTCCGTCTGTAGTTCCTACTTGTTTAAAAAGGGCTTCAACTTGATACTTTTCAGCTCGCAAACCCGCTTGTGCACTCCATTTTTCCCATTGAGTTCCGAAGGTTGCATAGCCCGAAAATATTTTTCTATCATAATCAAAAGCTGTATTAAAGGTTTTGTTTATATCAAATTTATTTTCAACCTTGTCAATTCTACTTTCTAAGCCCACTTCTAATTTGCTTTTTTCGGTAATTGGGTTAGTATAATCAAGGTTTATAACGGTATTATTCGTGTTGCTTTCGATGTCGTTAAGCGTTCGTACGTTTGTATAAGGGTAGCTAAAAACGGAATACTCAGGCGAATCATCTTTCGAAAAATTGATTTCAAGCTCTATATTTTCACCTTTTTTGGTAAAATCGTGTTTAAAATCGAAATTATACGAAGGGGAATTTGCGGTGCTTTCTGAAGTGTTTTTTTGCAGAATATCAGCAATACTTGTATTGTTGTAATAGTTAATATCGCTTATCCCAGAACCGTTTCCTTTAAAAAAACTTTGATTGGTATAAACAGAAATGGTGTTTTTTTGGTCAATAAAATAATCTAAACCGACTTTAAAGAAATTGGTAGTATTCTCGTTTTGAAATATAAAAGCTTGATAACTCTCAAAACCTGGGTCAAAACCATTGATGTAGCCATGATTGTGCTGAATACCAGTGTTAAAACCATAATTTCCGAAAAAATTTACCTTTCCAATTTTGTAATTCATATCAATCGAAGTATTGGCTTTTGGTGTAATTCCAAACGTAAGTCCTGTGTTTATGCTACCATTAAAGCCTAAATTAGCATTTTTGTGCAAAATAATATTGATCATTCCGCTCATCCCTTCTGGGTTATATTTTGCCGATGGGTTGGTTATTAGTTCAATTTGTTTGATAGAAGCGGATGGAATTTGTTTTAAAAGTTGAGCAGGGTCTATGGTTGTTGGTTTTCCGTCCACCAAAATCCGAACGTTTGAATTTCCACGTAACGAAATTTCGTTGGTTTGTGCATCTACCGAAACCGAAGGAATATTATTCATCAATTCGCCTGCTGTGGCACCTGCAGAAATTAAGTCCTTACCAACATTGATAACTTTTCTATCTACTTTTTGTACTATAATCGATTTTTCTCGAACTATTTCTACATCGTCTAAAGTTGTTGCCTCTTCTATAATTAGAATATTCTCTAAATTTAGATTTTGTTTGTTTTCTGAAAGTTCAATTTTTGTGGTGTATATTTTATAACCAATATACTGAATTTCAAGAGATAATGATTGTAACGGCAAACCTTTTATACTAAAGTTACCCTTATCATCGGTGATACCGCCATTCAAGATTTTTGATTGGTCTTTTACAACAATATTAACATACGGTATGGGCTCTTTTGTACTCTTATCAAGCACTTTTCCTGTAATATTTCCGTTGGTTTGTGCTTTTGCAACAAAAATGCTCAACAGAAAAAAGAATACGATTTGGATTTGTTTTTTCATAAGTTTATTTTTATTTTAATAATAGACGATTTTCTGTATGTTTTGTTACATAAAAATAAATTAGTGTTAAAATTTTCACTAAAATAACCCTTAAACATAAGAAAAGGGTTGCTTTTATAAATCTTGTTGAATTGAACTTGTAAAAGCATAAGGTGGGTTCTATAAAAGTGCTGTCAGCAAAAGAATAAATTCACAAAAAAACTAATTTTTAGAACTCTCCTTAACTAAACGGCATTGGGATATTATTGGTATAATCTAAAAATGAATCAAATTTTCCTGAAATAAGTCTGCATAGTATTTTATTACATTTTTATCAAAATAAGGTTCTTCTTCAATCCTACCAATAAATTTTGTGTTTGTCTTTTGAAGAATAATTTTTTCCGTAGCATTGTTTTTATTTCCGTTAAAAATAATGCCTATATTCTTAAAACCTCGATTTTTTAATGCCTCAAATGTTAAAAAAGTGTGGTTTATAGAACCCAAATAATGTTGAGAAACTATAATAATTTTGTAATCCTTCTTTATTAAATCTATTACACAATCAGTATCGTTTAAAGGCACAAAAACACCACCAGCACCTTCTATAACAAGGTTTTTGGTGGTTTTTGGTTCGTTAATTTCAGATAAATTAATTGTAATACCATCTATTTCGGCTGCTAAATGCGGACTACAAGCGGTGTTTAGTTTATAACTATTTTCATAGATTTTAGATTTTAAATTGCAGATTTTAGATTGCAGAAAACGAGCGTCTGAATTATCCAGATCCCCAGCCTGAATGGGTTTCCAATAATCGGCCTCCAAAGCCTCAACAATAATTGTAGCTGCAATGGTTTTGCCAACATTTGTACCGATTCCTGTGATGAATATTTTTTTCAATTTTTTCAATTTATTACAAACAAATACCTACAAATTCTCAATCGTTCTGTCTTTTGGATATCTTACTTTATAACTAATTCGTATTTTCTTGATTTCTTGAGGTTTAAGGCTAATATTCCAAGTTAAAATTCCTGTTTCTTTATTCTCGTTGGCATTTTCATTATCAATCATTTCAACTTCAATTTCTTTGTCTGGACTCAATGGATATTGGTCTTTTAGCATCAAATCGATGGTTTCTTTTTTGTTGTTTCTAACGATGATGTCGTAAGTAAATGTCTGTTCTTTTTTAGAAGACAAGAATTTTGTTCCTGATTTTTCAACTATTTTTTCTCGTTTGATAGCTATTTTTTTATCTCTGCCCATACTCAAGCTTAAAGTATCAGCTGTTTGGTTTGGATTAATCATGGTTTTACCTATGTACATATCTTCGAAAATAATATTAGCTTCGCCTTGCAATAAATTGTATTTAGCATAATCTTTAATTTCTGCCAATAAAAAGGCTTCTTTTTCTACTCTCGGTGCGGCATAATATTTATATGTTGCAGGCAATTTTATCTCTTTTAATGCTACACTATGTGCTTTTCCGTTTGATAAAATGTCGTACGGAATATCAATATCAAAAGAAATGTTGAGTTGGTTTTCGTTGATGTTAGTATAATTTGAAATAGAAGAATCGACCACTTGGTCTTCAAGTAATTCTGCTTGAGCCGTGTCTTTTTTTCTTCTAATTCCCATAGCACCAGTAAGGACAACGCTTTGTGATTTATTAATTTGTACTCCTGATACTTTTCCTGATAATGATCTAATTTCATTATCTCCATAATTTTGTTGTTGCAAGTACCTCAACCACCACGCTCCTAATATTGGTTGTTGATTATTCTGATTTGGGTTACCGCTTGATAGGGTTAATTTTACTTTTTTCCAATCAATTCCTGTACTTTGAAACACTTTTGCTTTATATATCATCTGAATTGGATCTACAATATTATTGGCTCTCAAATCATAAAAAGGCTGCCAAGAAGCATTATTGGTAATATAATTAATTTCAAAATCTACTGTTCCTGCCACTTCATTCATCACTTGAATAATTATTTTTCCGTTGGATGATTTTTCTTCTTTCTGGGTATTAATTTCTAACTTTTGGTTCAACTTTATTAAAATCGCATTCAATTTTGTTACTTTTTCTTCCAAAACATCGTAGGTATTACCCAAATCCGTTCGTTTTAATTTATAATAATCGACTAATTTCATTAGCTCCATTACATTTATGGTCGAATTTGTTCCTGCAATTTGTTGGTTTTTATCAAGCAATTCAATCGCTTTTGCTTCGCTATCTCTAGCGTTTTCGGTTTTTGCAATTGCTGCCGTTACTAAATTAATACTATCTCGAACTTTTTTTATCGTAGGATTTTTCTCGTCAATTTCAAATTCACTCATATAATTATTAGAAAACTGAACCGACAAAACCGTTACCGATGCCGGAACGCCTACTCTAACGGTGTTTTCGTTTAAATAATCGGCCACATTTTTAACAACAATTTCGCTTGTGCCTTTTGGTAAAAGAGCATTTGTAGTTTGCAAAATTTCTGCCGAATTAAAATAAACCGTTGCTGATTTTGTTTTCGCATTCACAAAAATAGGTTTTTGAGCATAAAACCCCGCTGAAAGCATTATAAATGCTAATAAAATATATTTTTTCATAGTTTTTAATTGAATTATGGGTTTTGAACTTATAATTTAAAATTGAACCTGTTTATTCTAAATTTTCCTTAAAAAACACGATGTTAAGTGGCTCTAATAATTTTTTTATCCTACTTTCATTGTTTGTCTCATCGCAATCGGATAGGAATATTTTTTTGTTAGCCTCTGCAAATTTTCTTAAATCTATTTCATTTACTTTTGGATGGTAATTCACTAATACATAGTTAGTTAATGATTCGCAATCGTCGTCAGAGAAATTAATAACAATTGAATTAATAGGTTTTTGGTTTTTCATTACAGCAACCATTCGTTTGCTGCCTATATAGTTACTAAATTTTGAGAAATCAGTATATTGGGTTTTTTCTAAAACCATTGCGGTTTTAACTTCTATTTTCTGAATTTTTATTACACTAAAGGTGTCATAATAAATAAATTCATTATTCAAAAACTGCAAAACATTATAATCCGTTCTCATTTCAATCGAATTATCTCCACCTCGAGTTACGGTTTTAATTTGTTTCATCAAATTCTCATCGGTCATCATCGTGCTTGCATCGCAATTTTCGGAAATAATCAAACCTGTAAATATCTGACCGCTATTGAGTGTAATTTTAACACTATAATACGGACAACCCTTATCAACCGTAGGCAAAGTGCCTTTAACTGACATATCTACCTGTGCAATTCCTTTAATTGATATCAGAAATATTGTAAAAAATAAACCTATTTTATTCATAAATCATACTGTTTTGAGGGCAAATATCTAAAAAAGATATAATTAATTGTACCATTTAACTTAAATTTAATAAAAAAACCTCAACTTCTTGTTTCTGAATAGCGTATCGTTGTTGTAATTCTCCATCTTTTTCCATTCGATTGTAATATTCTAAAGCTTTATTAGCAAAATATTTTTGATGGAAAACCGATGCTTTTGGAATTAGAGGAAATTTTTTATGAAACAACATTTCTCTATATGCTTGCCATTCTCGTTCGTTGCGATCTTGAATTTCTACACCTTTAGCTTTCTGTCCAACATGCACCATCTCGTGAGCTAATAAATTAAGCATCAAATCTAACGGAAATTCAAAAGTGTTTTCAGGTATTCTAATTATTTGTGGCTCTCCAATTTTGCCCTCTGTAGTCATTAAGATATATTCGGGTTTTGCGGGTTCTCTAAATTCAAAACCTAAAAAATTCTCGTCTTTTAATTCATATTCTTCAAATAAAAACTCGGCAGTTTTAATTATTTCGCCCATCTGAATATAATTATTTATAATTTGAAGTTGATCTACAAGTGATTTCATACACAATTAATTTAGTGTTCAAAAATATTAAAAAAAGTGGTTCTCATAACATTTTAGAAAATAAACCCCAAAACACTTGACAACCCCTATTTAACAATCGTATATTTGTAACCAATTTTGAAACCACAAAAGAAACTTTTAAAACCCTAAACTTCTAAACTATTTTCTAAAATGAAACTATCTCAATTTCAATTCCATTTACCAAAAGAACTACTTGCTGAATATCCTGCTGAAAACAGAGACGAATCACGATTGATGGTTGTTGATAGAGCAAAACAAACAATTGAACATAAACTTTTTAAAGATATAATTGATTATTTTGAAGAAGACGATGTTTTGATTTTGAACAATACCAAAGTTTTTCCAGCTCGTTTGTATGGTAATAAGGAAAAAACAGGTGCTAGAATTGAAGTTTTTTTACTTCGAGAATTAAATGCCGAACAACGACTATGGGATGTATTAGTAGATCCTGCTCGAAAAATAAGAATAGGGAATAAATTATATTTTGGTGACGATGACTCATTAGTAGCCGAAGTTATTGACAATACAACTTCTCGAGGACGAACTTTAAGATTTTTATACGACGGAAGTTACGAAGAATTTAGAAATAAATTAACCGAATTAGGCGAAACACCAATTCCGAAATATATCAATAGAGATGTTGAGGCAGAAGATGCCGAGCGATATCAAACAATATATGCGAAAGAAGAAGGAGCAGTAGCTGCACCAACAGCAGGTTTGCATTTCTCAAAACATTTATTAAAACGATTAGAAATAAAAGGCATAAAAACAGCCGAAGTTACACTACATGTTGGTTTGGGTACTTTTAATCCTGTTGAAGTTGAAGATTTATCTAAACATAAAATGGATTCAGAAGAATTGAAAATCAATCAATTAGCTTGTGATATTGTGAACGAAGGATTAGCCAAGAAAAAACGAATTTGTGCTGTAGGCACAACTAGTATGCGTGCTATTGAAAGTTCAGTTTCATCGTCAGGAGGTTTGAATACATATAACGGTTGGACCAATAAATTCATTTTTCCACCACACGATTTTAGTATTGCCAATTGTATGATTACTAATTTTCATACCCCAAAATCTACATTAATGATGATGATATCAGCGTTTTGTGGACATGATTTGATGAAAGAGGCCTACGAACAAGCCATAGAGAAAGAATATAAATTCTATTCTTATGGAGATGCAATGTTAATTATATAATTTAATAAAGATGAACAAAAATTATTACGCAATATTAATGGCAGGTGGTGTTGGTTCAAGATTTTGGCCAGTAAGTACCAGCGAATTTCCCAAACAATTTCATGATATGTTGGGGGCAGGTGATACTTTAATTCAAAAAACTTTTAAACGACTTGCAAAAATAATTCCAACAGAGAATATTTTTATTCTAACAAATGAAAAATATAACGATTTGGTTTTAAGTCAGTTACCAATGATTAAGCCCGAACAAGTTTTGCTCGAGCCAGCTATGCGAAATACGGCTCCTTGTATTTTATATGCTTCTTTAAAAATAAAAAAACAGAATCCAGAAGCACTAATGATAGTAGCACCCAGCGATCACTGGATAGAAGATGAAACTGTTTTTGCAACAAACCTACAACAGTGTTTTGATTTTTGCGAAAATAATAATGCATTAATGACATTAGGTATACAGCCCACCTACCCTAATACTGGTTTTGGATATATAGAATTTGACAAAAGTGACGAAAATAATATCAAAAAAGTAAACCAATTTAGAGAAAAACCAGATTATGAAACTGCCAAATCATTTATAAACCAAGGCAACTTTTTATGGAATGGAGGCATATTTATTTGGAGTGCAAAAACTATTGCCGATGCTTTTGAAAAATTTCAACCCGCAATGAATGAATTGTTTATGAAAGGTTGGGAAAGTTACAACACTTCATTGGAGAAAGATTTTATTAAAAAAAATTATGCAACCGCCGAGAATATTTCGATAGATTATGCAGTAATGGAAACCGCTACCAATGTATTTGTTTTGCCAGCATCGTTTGATTGGAACGATTTAGGAACTTGGGGGCAACTACACGAAAAGCTAAATAAAGACGATAATAAAAATACAGTAGTAAACGCAACCGTCTTATTACAGAATTCTTCAAACAATATTATTAGCACCGCAAAAGGTAAAACCGTAGTTATTGATGGACTTGATGATTATATTATTGTTGATAAAGACGACACTTTGTTAATTTATCCAAAAAGTAAAGAACAGAATATTAAGCAGATAGTAGCCTTGTTATAGTTTATTGATTAGTAGTATCCATAAATTTTTCCCTAATGATTGATTCTCGAATGGCAAGTATTTGATATTTTGTTAGTTGTTTCATTTTTAGACCCTTTACATGGCTATAAACATTTGTTTTTTATGATTGGATGCCGAAAATTCGGTAGGTAAATTTTTAATTTTGGTATGACTATAAATCTGTATTTCAGATTTTATTTTTTTGTTGATACAAATTAAACCATTTTCAACTTATTTTCAAAACAAAATAATCATTTATGTTTATCACACTCTAATTCGAATTTTCGAAACTGTTGATAGAGAATTACTTATCTTTCTAACACCTCATTTTTACTGAGATTAATACTTGCCCGTTTTTGTAAAGTGAGATAGAAGGAGCGACTGTCAAAATAATGATAGTGTTCAAATTTTCGCCACAGAACTCTAATGATCTCTCTTTTACAGATTTTAATTTATTTTGTCCATTTGTAACTTTTGGCTTGATTTTTGTACTAATCATTATCATCATCGAAAAATCAATCAAAATGTTACAAAAATTTTTCATCAACTGCTCTGGAGCAGATAAAAACATACTCGAAAAATGTTCTGAAGGCGAACAAACTAAATTTGTTGGGATAGGAGCTACGGTTTTTTTTACTGCCGTAATGGCTTTTATTGCAAGTAGTTATGCATTATTTACAGTGTTCGACAATCCTTATATATCAATACTTTTTGGAGTAATTTGGGGCTTATTAATTTTCAATTTAGATAGATTTATCGTCTCAACTATTAGAAAGAAAGATTCATTTTCTTCTGAATTTTTGCAGGCAACACCCAGAATTATTTTAGCCTTTATTATTGCTATTGTGATTTCTAAACCATTAGAAATCAAAATGTTTGAGAAAGAAATTAAAACCGTTTTGCTAAAAGAGAAAAATGAAATGGCACTGGCAAATAAAATACAAGTTGGTAGTTTTTTTAAATCGGATTTAGACAAAAATAAAGCAGAAATAAGCACTCTGAAAGCAGAAATAATTAATAAAGAGAAAGAAGTAAATAATTATTATAACACCTATATTGCTGAAGCGGAAGGTACGGCTGGTACTAAAAAAATAGGCAAAGGTCCTGTTTTTAAAGAAAAAATTGCCAAACATAATTTGGCAAAAGAAGAATTAGACACATTGATTAAAAAAAATCTTGCAGAGATTGCCGAGAAAGAATCAAAAAATAAAATATTACAGGCTGATTTGGATAAAAAAGTATCTGAAACACAACCAGTTATTGACGGTTTTGATGGTCTAATGGCTCGAATAAATGCCTTAGGGAAATTACCCAAAATTCCATCTTTATTTGTAATGTTATTATTTTTAGCCATTGAGACATCTCCAATTATAGCAAAATTATTGTCGTCAAAATCAGAATATGATTATAGGTTAGAAAACGAAGAATCGGTTTTAAAATCCGTTTTAGACCAAGATAATCATCAACGAAATTTATTGATAAAAACTAATGCCGAGATGCACGATAAAGTTTATGCGGATATCTTATCTGACAAAAAAATATATGATTTACAAAAGAAAAACGCAACTGAGTTAATTGAAAATCAAAGCAATGCGTTTAATTACAAACAGAAAAAGAATTTATAAAAAAACAAAAAAGCCCATATAATAAAAAAATATGGGCTTTTTAGAATATCATTAATACTACATTTTGCTTAAAATTTCTTTTTTAAAAGCATCATATTCACCTTGCATTATTAAACCATTATCTAATAGTTTTTTATAATTTTGTAATTTCTCAAACAATTCTTCTTGTGATAATTTCACATTAAAATCATTGGTTGTACTTGTATTTTCGATTTGTACAGGTTCGTAAATTTCGGTTTGAACTGGAATTATTTCAGCAAAATTAGTAACTTCTTCTGTTTCAAACTCCTCTACATTTTCCTCTAAAATTGTTTCATTTTTAGTAACTTCAGCTAAATGTTGTGGAGTTCCATTTTTCAGAATATCTAATTGTTCTTTTGCAAAAGTGTATAACTTTCGAGCCTGATTTTTAGGTAAGTAATCTATTGTATGTGTTAAATCTGATTTTGTTGAAAAAGTAAAATCAGCACCCAAAATACCTTCTTTTACAAAACTAGCAGCAATATCATCCCAGTCATAATCAATAAATTCCATTGACAAACCAAGATTTTTTGGTTTGCAAAGAATGATTCTTTTATTGGTAACAACCACACTGTCAGGAAACATATTTACGGCTGGTTTTTTTTGAACTGCGATATATCCAACGGTTTCGTTTAACATTAGTAAATTTTGCAGTTTTGCTGTAATTTTCTCAATTGCCTTTGGGTCTTGGTCTTCGTTTAGTATTTTTTTTAGATTATCAATCATATAAAAATTTTTAAGTTTATCTCATTAATTTTGGTTCAAAAGTAAGATATAATTTGATATAGTGTTAATTTAAAATCTTATTTTTGATAAATTTATTTTCGCTTTTTAGCAAAAAACTGTTTCATTAAATCCGAACATTCCTTGTGCAAAATTCCAGAAACCACTTCGGTTTTTGGATGTATCTGTGTTTTCATTTTTTGGTATCCTCTTTTTTCGTCAGTTGCTCCAAAAACAATTTTAGAAATTTGACTCCAATATAATGCACCTGCACACATTTGGCAAGGTTCAACAGTAACATATATCGTGCAGTTAATCAAGTATTTACCTCCAATAAAATTAGCAGCTGCAGTTATTGCTTGCATCTCGGCATGAGCGGTAACATCATTCAAAAGTTCGGTTAGATTATGGCTTCGAGCAATAATTTTGTTGTCGATAACGATAATTGCACCAACGGGCACTTCACCTTTCTCGAAAGCTATTGCAGCTTCTTGAAGGGCCTTTTTCATAAAATATTCATCGGAGAATGGACTTTGCATCTTGCAAAAAATAAAAATTCCAAAACTCTATTAGGAGAATTGGAATTATATTGTTTTTGTGGTACCTCCAGGGATCGAACCAGGGACACATGGATTTTCAGTCCATTGCTCTACCATCTGAGCTAAGGTACCTTGCTTGTGTAAGCGGGTGCAAATATAACACGATTTTTATCTTATCCAAAATAATTTTACAAAAAAATCTATTTGTATATTTGCAATATCTAAATTTTAAATATGATTTTAGCTATTGATATAGGAAATACTCGTATTAAAACTGCTGTTTTTCAAGCAAATGTGCTTGTTGATAGTTTTGTTTTTGAAAAAAAAGAAATGAAAAAAAACATTGAAGATATTTTAATAAAATATAAAAACATCAAAAATTGTATCGTTTCTTCTGTTGCAAATGTTGAAATTGATGATTTTTTGGCATTTGAAAATCAAATTAAAATTCATTTTGTTTCGCATTTGATGAAATTCCCGTTCAAAAATTTATATGAAACTCCAAATACTCTCGGAATTGATCGATTAGTGCTTGCAACTGGTGCAGTTTTAAAATATCCTAACCAAAATAGATTAGTTATTGATGCTGGAACTTGTGTTACTTATGATTTTATTAACGACAAAAATGAATATTTAGGCGGTGGCATTTCGCCAGGAATTAGATTGCGGTATGAATCATTACATAATTATACCGCTAAATTACCGTTATTATCATTAGAAAATCCTGAGAATTTTATTGGAAATTCTACTAAAATGTCTATTCATTCTGGTGTAATTAATGGTTTAACACACGAAATAGATGGTTTTATCAATCAATACAAACAAATTTATGAAAACTTTATCATAATTTTAACAGGAGGAGACGCTATTTTTTTGGCTAAACGATTAAAAAATCCCATCTTTGCCAATTCAAATTTTCTTTTAGAAAGTTTAAATCAAACATACCTTTATATATATCAAAATGATTAAAAAAATTATTGTTAGTATTTGCTTATTTTTTGCCATATCAACCTTTGCACAAGATGGAACTGCATCTCCATATTCATATTATGGAATTGGCGAAATTAAATTTTCAGGAAGTGCCGAAAATCGTGCTATGGGCGGTTTAAGTATTTTTAGAGATAGTATTCATTTGAATATTCAAAATCCAGCATCATATTCAAGTTTAAAATTAACCACTTTTGCAATAGGTGGTAATAGTAATATGACAACCGTAAAATCAGGTGCTGATGAGGCAAACACCAAACGAACCACTCTTGATTATCTTGTAGTTGGGCTACCATTAGAAAAAATGGGCGTTAGTTTCGGGTTAGTTCCTTACAGTTCTGTTGGTTATAAAAATGAAGTAAAAACTTATGATCCTACAAACTCTAATCTATATAATTCTAAAACATACAATGGTTCAGGAGGCGTAAATAAAGTTTATGCTGGTTTTTCTTATAGTATTACTCCAAAATTAAGTATTGGAGCAGATGTAAATTATAGTTTTGGAAAAATTACTTCTGAAATTTCTGAATCTAGATTTATTGATTTAGTTCAATATGGCACCTCCGAATCAAATTTTTCGAGTGTAAAAGGAATTAATACTACATTAGGTTTGCAATTTCAAACGACACTAAAAAGAAACAAGCAATTTAGCAGTAGTTTCGTTTATGTTCCTCAAAGTAATTTAGAATTTAGTCATTTAAGAACCATTTATGTAGCTTCGGAGTTCCAAGAAGTTGTAGTGCCAAATACTACCGTAATTTTACCACAAAAAATCTCATTTGGATTAGGATATGGACAAGCCCGAAAATGGGAAATTGGAACTGAATTAGTATGGCAAGAAAATAGCAAAATGAGCAATCGTTTTAATGATGTTACTCCAGATGCCTCGTTTGAAAATACTACAAAATATATTATTGGAGGGTATTTCATACCAAAATACAACTCTTTTAATAGTTATTTTGAAAGAATAGTTTATCGTGCTGGATTTAATTATCAAAACACAGGATTAGTAATAAAAGGACAGGTTATTAAAGAACAAGCTTTCTCATTTGGACTTGGACTGCCTTTAAACGGTACATTTTCTAACATAAATATTGGTTTTGATTTTGGAAAAAGAGGCACTACAAAAGCTGGTCTGATTCAAGAAAATTTTACAAATTTTACTATTGGTCTATCTTTTAGTGATAAATGGTTTGTAAAAAGAAAATATGATTAATTAAATTTTTTTATGAAAAAAATCATCGTTTTACTATCATTTTTAAATATAATGTTTCTTGCAAACGCACAAGATAAACAGCAAAAATGCCTTGATGATTCAATAAATATTTCAAAACTTGTTGAAACAAAGAGTTATAACGAGGCTGCAATATTATGGTTTGATATTGAAAAAAAATGTAACAATTTAAACGAAAACTTTTACAGAAACGGTGAAATTATCTTTGAATATCAAAAAGAAATGTCTAATACTATTGAAACTAAAAAAGCCGTAGTTTCTGATATTATTCGTGTTTTTGATAAATATGAGGCTAAATTTCCTGAAAACAATAACGGAAATGGTGTCAAAAAGGCATTGTATTTGTTTGATTATAATTTAGGTACAAACGATGAAATATTTAACACATTAGATATTTCATTCAAAAAAAATAAAAATAATTTTAAAAATCCACAAGCTTTATATTTGTATTTTGACAGTTATTTGAACCAATTTAAAAGCGGTAAAAAAGCATTAACCACAGATGATTTGTATAAAAAGCATATAGAAATCTGTCAGAAAATTGAAGTTGATTTAAAATTACTAGAAGGTGAAAACGCCATTTTAATAACCAAACAACAAACCGAACCCCTCAATGCTATTGAGCAAAAATCATTAAAAGACAGAACAAATACTATTCAATCATTGAAAACTGTAGAAAGTAGCATTAAATCTTTATTTGATCCTTATATTACCTGCGATAATTTAAAAAAATATTGTACTGCCTCCTTTGATAGTAATCAAAACGATATTTTTTGGTTGGAATACACATCGGAATATTTATTTGCAAAAAACTGCTATAACGATTCAATTACTGATAAAATTACAACTAAAAGATATGAATTAAACCCTAATTCTAAAGCGTCTTTTTATTTAGGATATATAATGCTTTTGAGAAACAATTCTGAAAAAGCAACTTTGTTATTTAATGAATCGGCTGATAAAGAAGAAATTAAGTCTGAAAAAGCAAAAATATATTACACAATGGCAACTGTTGTTTACGGTATTAATAACAAAAAAAAATCGGCAGAATGCTTAAAAAAAACACTTGATTTTGACCCATCTTTTGCAAAAGCATATTTATTTTTAGCACAACTATATGAAAATAGCACCGAATGTTTTCCTACCGAATTTGATAAAAAAGCAATCTATTGGTTAGTTGCAAAAACGGTTAAAAAAGCAGGAATAGCAGATAAAATGTTTGATAAATCATCAGAAATATTATCCGAGAAGTACTCAAAAAAAGCCCCGACTAATGCTGAAATTGATGCAGCAGGATTAAAAAAAGTTAAAAATTATACTTTTGGTTGCTGGATAAATGAAACTATTGAAATACCTAAAATATGATTTTAAGAAATAAAAATATTTATTTTTGTATCATTATTTTTATAATCAATTTATTTTTAATAGGTTGTGAAAGTAATTTTAAAGATATTCAAAAAATTCATTTTAATGAGTTTACGCCATCAACCGAAGCTGAAGATTTTAATCTAAAATATACCGATTCTGGTCGAATAAAATCAATATTAATTAGTAAGCAAATGCTTGATTATTCTAATACTGCTTATCCATTTTCTGAATTTCCAAAAGGAATTGATTTAACAATGTATGACAATAATGGCAAAAAAACTTTTGTAAAATCAGACTATGCTGTAAATTATAAAACCACTAAAATTATTGATTTGCAAGGAAATGTTACCATAACCAATGAAATTGGTCAGAAAATGACAACACAACAATTGTATTTTGATCAAAAAACAGAATGGTTCTATACCGAAAAACAGTTTGTATTTACATCGCCCGACGGTACATTAACAGGTATGGGCGTTGATTTTAGTAAGGATTTTAAAATAATGAATACACAAAAATTATCAGGTCAGTTAAATAATTCCAAATAAACTTTTAATTCCAATAAATATGAATTTTCATAAAATAGCACAATATTTATATTTAATTATTGCAATCCTTTTTTTGACAGATACTGTAATTAAATTTATAGACAATGAAAGCGGCTGGTGGATTAGTTTGTTGTTTTGTTTGGCTGCAATTTTTATGTTCTTTTTTAAAAGAAGGTTTATAAAAAACGATAAATAACCTTTTCTCCTATCTTATAAGTATAATTGGTAATATTGGCAAAAAATTAATTGAAATTGGGCAACTAAACTTTAAACGGATTTCGTTCTTGCCAGCTGGTTTGTGGTTCTAAATAAGGGAATATTTTGTGCATATATTTATTTAGAAAATAATTAGAATGTTCAACAAAACCATACATTTTTACTGGTTTTGCCCCCACTGAACTTTTAATTTCGAGTGCAGTTCGAGCAAAAATAATTTCAGAAAATTGATTGTTAATAGCACAACAAACCATATCGTATAACATATTCAAATACAACATCTTATCTTTCTGAATTTTGTCGTCATATCCTAAAAAATAAGTATCTAATACTTTACCATTTCTTATCAAGGTGTTAAATCCAATAATTTGATTGTCAATAAAATACCCGTAAAAGAAAAAATTGTCTTTCAGCATTTCTTTAAAAAAACTAAAATGGTTTTTTGATAGAAAAAAGGTGTTAAACGGAGCGTTTTTTGCAACATGAAAATATAAATCGTAGATAATATTTTCGTTAGCTTTGATCTCCTCTAAACTCATCTTCCTTTTCTCGACACCTTCAATTTTTTTATGTGATCTTTTGTATTGATCTCTGTATTTTTTAGATAAATTATCAATATAATCTTGTTCTTCTTTCCAATTTTCAGAAACTTCAAAAACCATATTTGGTTGAGTCGAAAATTGATAATTTTTTTGAAAACCATTTGATTTAAAGAGCATTGCCGTATCTAAATCTAAGTCTTTATAAGTTGTAAGATGTATTTTTACGCCTTTATTTTTGTAAAAATCTTTTAACTTTAGGGCAGCCTCCTTTAATAGATTTGGAATTATTTTTTTATCAATTTGGTTCAAAAAAGAATAGCAATTTTGTCCCGTTAACATATTATTTCCAATAAATAAAACATGAGAAGAAAACTTTTTGAAGATAAAATTCCTAACGGTTATTTTAACACATTTATCTCTATCTCCAAAAGATTCTAACTCGTTTAAATTTAAAAACTGAGAGAGACAAATACCAATTAAGGAATCATTTTTAAAAAACCCAACAAACCAACAATCCATATTTTTTGGAGCCGATTTTTCTAAAATTTCGAGATAATTTTGGGATAAAAAAACATTATCATCTGACAAATTACTCCATTCTTTTGGTAGTTGAGAGACCGAACTATAAATTTTAAGAGATATTGTTTCCATAAAAAAATCGTCCGACAAATGTAAGACGATTTTTTGATATAGCAATTCTAATTTTTAATTCCAGCCACAAATAATTCCACCCATTAGAGCACAGGTTACAACCCAGTATCCACCTGCAATCATAACATATTTAAAACTTTTTTTCTCATAAATAGCACCTGTTCCTATTGTAGGTAAACACAAAAATAGACCAACCATTGTGCCGTGTAAAGCACCGTGTTTAAAGTTTCTAAATGTTTCAGCATACGCTTTCATAAAATTATCAAGAACTGAAGGATCTACATTTTGAATACCTTCGGTAGCAGAATAAACACCCATTTGGTGAATTACATTAAATTGCAAAATAAAGGCAATAAAATAGGCATAAAGTAAAGTTACTCCAATCATTTTTAGCATATTGGGTTTCTCGTCAGGATTCATTGTAATGGTTAGTTATGTCAAAATTAATTAAAATTTTATTACAAAAAACAAAAAAATAGATATTTATTGAAATAAACTTGCTATTACTAATTAATAACTGTATCTTTGCACTCACAAATCGCGGGATAGAGCAGTAGGCAGCTCGTCGGGCTCATAACCCGAAGGTCACAGGTTCGAGTCCTGTTCCCGCTACAAAGTTAGAAACCTCATAGCAATATGAGGTTTTTTTATGGGATAAAGTCAGTAAAATCAATACTTCTATATTTTCTACTTTTATATTTTATAAATTCTTTTGGTATTACTTCAAATTTTATTTAACCCAAATTACGCATTAGACTTCGTTATGAAAACTCAAAATGCAATAAAAATAAGTGCTCACGGACTATTTTTGAAGAAAGAATACTTTTGTATTTTGAATTTAAAAATAGGAGTAAGTACTTATTTTTGAAGTAGTTTGAGTTTGAAATAGATTTCTAATGCGTAATTTGGGTTAAAAAAAGGTATGGAATTATTATTTTCTAACTTTGATTGGTGTGTAATCTGGGCTAAGTAACTAAAAAGAGGCTATCTAACCAACAGCCTCTTTCTATTAATTCAAAAAATATTATTTTGTCTTTATTTTTTTGAAGAACAACATTTTCCTTTTTTCTCGTCTTTTGAACAAGCTTTTTTAGCTTCTACTTTATCTTCAGAAACTTTTCCGGTACATGCTTTTTCTTCTTTTGCAGACGAGCAACATTTTTTACCGTTTACCTTACATTCTTTTTTTGCAAGTTCTTTTTTCTTTTGTACTGGTTCTGCTTCTTGAGCGTTTGCCGATGCCGAAAATAAGAAAGCTACAAAAGCCATCATTGAAATTAATTTTTTCATATTTTTATTTTATTTTTTTATGATTATGATTTATACTATAAAATACTGTGCCAAAAATAGTTTTTTTTTTGATTTATTCAAAATTTATTACTAATTATTGCCACAGCTTGTATTTCCAGAACTCAAAATGTCATTGTATTCTGCTAATGTAATATATTGCGGAGTATAAGTCGCATTGTTACTTGTAAGCTGACTTGTAAAAGACCGAATGTGATTTTTTGAACCACAATTCAAATTACCATACACTTTCAACAAATCTTGTTTTGAAGTGTTTATAGTAAAATCATCAATGTCGTTAATGTCTAAATCTTCTACCGTTGCTCCAACTTTTAGTGCTTCTATCAATGAAATATCGGCTTGAAGAATCAGGTTATTATATACCAATTGTAAATCTTGATTAACAAAAACACCTGCTTGAGCCAAAGCTGGGTCTGGAACGCTGTATTTATTTAACATTTTCAGAACCGCATCCATATGTTTTTGCTCGCTTTGTGAAATGTCGTTAAAAACCGTAGCCTGATATTTGTTATAAGCATACATATAAACATCTCGAGCCAATTTTTCTTCTTCTCGAAGAAATTTCAAATCGTTTGATTCATTTTCTGTCAAAGGAACTAAATTGTCATCTTTAGAACAGTTGCTCATCAGAATTAATACTGATAGAACTAGTAAATATTTTATATTTTTCATTTTGTTTTTTTATTATTAATTTCTAACTATTTTTTGAGTTGCGTAAAATTTGTTGTCAAAAACAAATGTTACAATAACTACTTTTTCATTGGCATTTTCTAGGCTAAAATTCATAGCATTTTCGCCAACTTTCAAACCATCAATTTCGCCATTGTCCAGCATTTTTCCATCGATAGATGTGATAAAATAATCTAAAACAGCCACATACGGCAAATTGAAATGAACTCTAACCGAATTATTTTTTGTCGGATTTGGCGAAACCGAAAAACTAAATTTGTTTGAACCATCAACATTTTTGACATTCAAACTTGGATCGTAAACCAGTTTTACTTCATAAACCGTTGGATCTGCAGACGTAGTGCCAGTTGTATTGTTTGTAAACGGACTGTTTGTTGGGCTTTGAATACCACCAAACAAATGACCAACTACAAACTCAGTTGCCAAAATATCATTCAGTTTGATGACTTCATTTGTAAAATGAGGCAAGTTGCTGTTGGGTATAAATTCAGCTCCTGCTCCTTTCAAATTGGGCATTTCTACAGGAAAATTATGTTCGGTCAAATTTCCATCAGCATGCCGAGTTGTTCTGCTAATGGTTTTTACAAACGGTACAGTATCATCTTGAACCAAAGTTGTTCCATTATAATAATATTGACTAATTCCTCCAAAAAACAACGAATGCATTCGATTATTGGTTTGGTCAAAAATGCCGACTTTTCCAGAATGATAATTGCTCAGGTATTGATTGAATTGTGTTTGCGGAAAATACCCGCTGCTTTTGACATCAACAGGATACAAAAAAGGCAAATCGGCATTTATTTGAAAAACTCCAGATGAAATGGTGTAACCTTCTTCAGCATTCGGAAAAACTTGTGGTACTAAATTATAATCTCGCCTATGCAAATGCATTGCATCAGTAACTTGCGAATAATTGCTAAAACTCAATTGCGTACCCGAATTATCAATTGTGAATTTTTGAATTTTAGAAATATAACTTTGCACAAACGACGGCCCGTTCATTGGGTTGTATCGACCTGTAAAAATTTGACCACCAACCAAATAAAATTCAGAACCAATTTTCCCTAATTGTCCTCCCGTGTTTTGAAAAATAGGATCCGCAATTTGTTTGAAATAGGGTGTAATTGTACTTCCAGCAACAATTGCAGTAATCAAGTTTGGAACATCGACAGCAGTCAATTTGTCAAAAGTAATATGATCGTTTGCGGTTGCAGAAAAGCAATATCCTCCAATAATATAAATCGAATTTCCGTCTTGATGAAAATTCATATTGGTCGATTGCAATTGCTCTTTGATGCCAGTTGGCAACACATTTAGCGATGCCGACCAACTTTGTTGTGTGTCAATATCAACAACATAAATATCCAAATTGTTTTGAGCATTTGGAAACGATGAATTTGGTTGGCGAGCGTGAATTCCATCTTTTCGTCCGCCAATAATAAGCCATTTTCCAGCATGTTGTCCAAATGCATACGAGTGCAAACCTGGTAAATTTGGCACCGTAACAGGTGTTAAAACAACATTGTATGGAAAAGTGTTTTGTGCAAATGTTGTTTTGCTAGACAATAAAACAATTAGTATTAATAGGTATTTTTTCATTTTGTTTTATTATTATCAGGGTTATTTTCATCAGTAAAATCGATAGTTTCTATGTAATTTGAAACTGTTTTTTTTGCTGAAATTGAATTTTTTTCTATCCCTTTATCAATTAAATTTGTTGTATAATTGACGCTATCTTGACTAACAAAAGCATCTTTTTTACAATCATGACATTTTGTACAACTTGTTTGATTTTGAGTTGTATATGATAAATGACTTGTTTTTTTTAATTCAATTAATTGATAATTAGATACATTATTTTTTTGAAAACTGGTTAGCATAAAAGTTAAAACACAAGTTATGCTTCCAAAAATCATTTTTGATTTCATTTTTAAATATATTGATGTTGCCTCTTGATTAAGAAAATCAATGACATAATTAATTTTAAGTAATAAATTTGACTAAACTATAAAATTAATTTTTGGCGGTTGCCAAATTTTATTCTGAAACTGATCAATAAAAACCTTTTTGTGGTTAGATTTTTCTTTTTCTGAAGTTTCAAACAAATGGACTGTTAAAGTAATAAATAATTGATTGTCATCAACTATTTGTATAGGATTAAAACTTAAATTAGAAATTATTTTTTCTTTTTCACAACTATAAGGCACCTCATTATTAGCAGATTTATGATTGCAACTTTCACCAAATGTTTTTTTAATCGCTCGTACAGACGGCAAGGTCGTAACGGCAACGATAAAAAAAGACATTATTAAAGCAAAAAATTTCATATATGCAAATGTATAAAATATAATTACATTTTAAAATGACAATTATCATAAAAAAAAGTTAAACTTTTTATGATTTTTTTATTCGATATTTCTTGTCATACG
>DYPB01000002.1 GCA_020720185.1 Flavobacterium psychrophilum
CTGAACGAAGTCGAAGCCCATTTTTAAACTGTAAGCATCCGCTTTAAGAATATTAACATCCGCCTTTAGACTTCGAGCATTCGCTTTAAGAATATTAGCATCCGCCTTTAGACTTCGAGCATCCGCTTTAAGAATATTAGCAACCGCCTTTAGACTTCGAGCATCCGCTTTAAGAATATTAGCAACCGCCTTTAGACTTCGAGCATCCGCTTTAAGAATATTAGCATCCGCCTTTAGACTTCGAGCATCCGCTTTAAGAATATTGGCATCCGCTTTTAGACTTCGAGCATCCGCTTTTAGACTTCGAGCATCCGCTTTTAGACTTCGAGCATCCGCTTTAAGAATATTAGCATCCGCTTTTAGACTTCGAGCATCCGCTTTAAGAATATTAGCATCCGCTTTTAGACTTCGAGCATCCGCTTTAAGACTTCGAGTAACCGTTTTAAAACAAACAACAATATGAATAAATTTTTAATAGTAGGTTTAGGTAATATCGGTGCCGAATATGCCAATACACGCCACAACATAGGTTTTAAAATCATAGACCATTTTGCAAACCAACAAAACACCTCGTTCGAAAGCGTAAAATACGGTTCGATGGCCATAAGCAAAATAAAAGGAAAAACACTACTGCTCCTAAAACCAAACACCTATATGAATTTGAGCGGAAATGCCGTAAAATATTGGATGGGAAAAGAAAAAATAACCCCCGAAAATATCCTCATCATCACCGACGACCTCAACCTTGCCTTTGGCAGTATCAGAATTAAACCAAAAGGAAGCGATGGCGGGCATAACGGACTAAAAAGCATCAACCAATTATTAGCCACAACAGAATACCCTCGATTTCGTTTCGGAATCAGTGATGCTTTCAAAAAAGGACAACAAATAAACTATGTTTTAGGCGAATGGAACGACGATGAAAAATCAAAACTCATCGAAAGATTTGAAATAGCTTCAGAAATCATAAAATCCTTTGCGACAGCAGGATTAGGCAATACAATGACAGCATTTAACCGAAAATGATTGCCTCTCTAATGATTAATTTCTCAAACAAAATACCACAATTAATTAACGCTCAACTATTCGGGCGTCCATTTGATGGGCAAATCGAAAACATTTCTATCGACAGTCGCTCCTTACAAAATGATAGTAAAACCCTATTTTTTGCATTAGTTGGAAAAAACAACAACAGTCATATTTACATCGAACAATTAATCAAAAAAGGAGTTAAAAATTTTGTTGTTTCTCAAATCCCCAATCAATTAAAAACCAAAGCTTGTTTCTTTTTAGTAGAAAACACCCTAACTGCCTTACAAAATTTTGCCACAAATTATCGATCACAATTTCATTTTCCAATAATAGGAATTACAGGCAGCAACGGAAAAACTATTGTAAAAGAATGGCTTAATTTTTTACTTTCGCCAGATTACAACATCATCCGAAGTCCAAAAAGTTATAATTCACAAGTTGGAGTTCCTTTATCAATTTTAGGAATTAATCAAAACCATAATTTTGGGATTTTTGAAGCTGGAATTTCAACCATTTCTGAAATGCAAAATCTTCAAAAAATTATAAACCCAACCATCGGAATTCTTACCAATATTGGCACTGCTCACGACGAAGGTTTTGAAAATACAATCCAAAAAATTACCGAAAAACTCAAACTCTTTGAAAATTCTGAAGTTATAATCTGTCAGAAAAACAAAACCATTGATAACATTTTATCAAACTCAAAAAAACTTTTCACATGGAGTTTTGTTGATAAAACCGCTGCCGTTTTTATCGAAAAAAAAACAAACCTTATTGTAAATTATAATAACAAAACATTTGAAATTACAAGCATTTTTAAAGATGCTGCATCGATAGAAAATACCATTTCGTGTTTAATGGTTATGTTGTATTTGAAATATAATTTTGAAACCATTCAAACAAGATTGTCATTTCTTTTTCCAGTAGAAATGCGACTCGAAGTAAAAAATGGAATTAACAATACAACTTTGATTGACGATAGTTATAATTCTGATTTTCAGTCATTAAAAATAGCATTAGATTTTCTTGAAAACCAAAAGCAACATCAAAAAAAGACCCTAATTCTATCCGATATTTATCAATCAGGGTTGTCAGATTTAGAATTATACACAAGAATTTCCGACTTAATTATTGCTAATAAAATTGACCGAATTATTGGCGTTGGTAAAACCATTTCGGGATTAAAAAACAGTATTCATTTTGATACTACGACTGATTTTTTAAACCATTTTGAAACATTAAAGTTTGAAAACGAGACTATTTTAATAAAAGGAGCCAGAGCCTTTGAATTTGAAAAAATTGTATCTCTGTTAGAACAAAAAACACACGAAACTGTACTAGAAATTAACCTAAATGCAATTTCCCATAATCTTAATTATTACAAACACAAACTAAAACCAACAACAAAAACGATGGTTATGGTAAAGGCTTTTGGTTATGGAAATGGTGGTTTTGAAATTGCGAAATTATTAGAATATCATAAAGTTGATTATCTGGGAGTGGCTTTTTCCGATGAGGGAATTGCCCTAAAAACCGCAGGAATTAATCTTCCAATTATGGTTTTAAATCCAGAAAGCACAAGTTTTGACAGTATTATTCAACATCAATTAGAACCTGAAATTTATAGTATTAGAGGATTAAATTCATTTATTAAAATTACAAAACAAAAAACTATAAGCCACTACCCTATCCACCTAAAAATAAATACAGGAATGAATAGATTGGGTTTTGACGAGAAAGATATTCCTGAAGTAATTTCAATTTTAAAGGAGAATAAATCTGTCGAGGTAAAAAGTATCTTGTCGCATTTAGCAACCAGCGACAATTTAAAGAATCAAGATTTTGCAAATAAACAAATACAATTATTTGAAAAGTTATCAATAAATTTAATGGACGAATTGAAAATTAAACCTATTCGACATATTTTAAACACTTCTGGTATTTCAAATTTTTTAGATGCTCAATTTGATATGGTTCGTCTTGGCATTGGTCTTTATGGTATTTCAAACGATGAAAACGAACAACAGTTTTTAGAAACCGTAGGAACATTAAAATCCGTTATATCACAAATTAGAACTATTGCAATCGGTGAAAGTGTAGGATACAGCCAACGATTTATTGCTACAACACCAACGATAATTGCAACAATACCAATAGGTTACGCAGACGGGATTAATCGCCATTTAGGCAATGAAATTGGTTTTGTAAACATCAATAATAAAAAAGCACCCATTGTTGGCAGCATTTGTATGGATATGCTGATGGTAAATATTACTGGTATTGATTGTAATGAAGGGGATAGCGTTATTATTTTTGGTGAAAACCCAAGTGTTATTGAAATTTCAAAATTATTACAAACTATTCCTTATGAGATACTTACTGGTATTTCTCAACGAGTAAAAAGGATTTTTTATAGAGAATAATTAAAATTTATTATGTAACTATTTAAAAAAAAATATCTTTGCATTACAAAAAGGCAAACTATTAACTAAAAATTAAACTATTATGGGATTTTTCGCAGATTTTAAAGACTCTTTACTTAAGGGTGATGTGTTAAGTTTAGCAACTGCGGTTGTTATTGGTGGAGCATTTGGTAAAATTATTGGGTCGGCTGTCGATGATGTTATTATGCCAGTTGTTGGTTTAATAACCGGCGGTATAGATTTTACTCAAAAATTTATTTGTCTAAACGGACAAAGTTATGAAAACCTGGTGGCAGCAAAAGCGGCAGGAGCAACTGTAATTACTTACGGAAATTTAGTTCAAGCAATAATCAATTTTGTGGTTATTTCATTATTTATTTTTATTGTTTTAAGAGCTGCTGAAAATGCTAGAAAAAAAGCAGCAGCAGTAGCACCAGCAGGACCAACACAAGAAGAATTACTTACTCAAATTAGAGATTTATTGAAAAAATAAATTTTTAATTTAGTGTGTTTTAATCGTAAAACCATATTGCCTATAAGTTCTGGCAATATGGTTTTTTTGAATTTTTATGTAATAATTTTTACAATTTTATAGTTATCAGATAAATCCTTGTATAACTTATTCAATTTTATGTAATTTTTAATTTCAAAAATTATATATTTGCACGCAATTTTAAAAAACATGAAAAAAAATTTTTTACTAATTACTGCTTTATTTACTTTAAATTTAACAACTGCACAAATTCATGAAGTTGGTATATTTGCTGGTGGCAGTAATTTCATAGGAGATGTAGGTGCAACAACATACCTTAACCCTAATGAAGTAGCGTATGGCATTTTATACAAATGGAACAAATCTCCAAGGCATTCTTGGCGTATTTCTTATATGCAATCAAACATAACAGGTCAAGATATAAAATCTGATAGCCGACTACGAATCAATAGAAGATATGCTTTTACAAATAATGTAAAAGAAGTCTCAATAGGAATGGAATTTAATTTTTTGGATTTCAATCTACACGAAAGTGGCACAAAAACAACACCTTATATCTATTCTGGCGTTAATGTTTTTGGCTACTCACAATTATTCTGGGTTGGAGGCAAATTTAAAGAAGATTATCGTGATTATAGTTTTGCAATACCAATAATAGTTGGTGTAAAATCAAGAATTGCAGAACATTGGATTTTAGGAGCAGAAATTGGAGCTAGATATACATTTACAGATAATATTGACGGCAGTAATCCAAAGAACAAAAATTTAGAAACTTTAAAGTTTGGTAATTTGAATAGTAATGATTGGTATCTCTTTTCAGGCGTTACACTAACCTACACTTTTGGAAGAAAACCTTGCTATTGCAATTATTAACTATGAACCTATTAGATAAAATAGACAAAACCAATCTGCCAAAACATCTTGCTATCATTATGGATGGCAATGGGCGTTGGGCAAAACAAAGGGGTTTTTTACGAACTATTGGTCATGAAAGCGGTGCGGAATCAGTTAGACTAACCGTAGAAACCTGCGGAAAATTAGGAATTGAAAACCTAACCTTATATGCCTTTTCGACTGAAAATTGGAACAGACCAAAATTTGAAGTTGATACACTGATGAATTTGTTAATCAATTCATTAAAAAAAGAATTGAAGTCATTACAAGAAAACGGTATAAAATTAAATGTAATCGGTAATTTGAGTTTACTTCCAACAACCATACACCAAGAGTTATTAGAAGCTATAGACAAAACAAAGTCAAATACAAAAATGACTTTGACTATTGCATTAAGTTATGGATCGAGAGAAGAAATTGTAGATGCAGTCAAGAAAATTAGCGAAAAAGTTAAAAATAACTTAATTTCTATAGATAAAATTGATGATTCAATTATAAATAAGCATCTTTACACCCATAATTTACCCGAGGTAGATTTATTGATAAGAACCAGTGGCGAACACCGCATTAGTAATTTTTTGTTATGGCAGATAGCTTATGCAGAATTGTTTTTTACAGATGTGTTATGGCCAGATTTCAAAGAAGATAATTTATATGAATCCATTATTAGTTATCAAAAAAGAGAACGAAGATTTGGAAAAACAAGTGAACAAATTAAATAAAATTTTAGTGTTAGAAAAAAGTATAAAAATAGCAGTCATTATAATGATTTTCAGTGTGTTTTTTAATGCAAATGCACAAGATAAAACACCATACGATCAAGGAACAAAGTATATTTTAGCAAAAGTAAATGTTACTGGTAGGGTAAATTTTAATCATCAAACAGTAGTTACCTTTGCGGGACTTGAAAAAGGGCAATTTATTACAGTGCCTGGAGAGCAAATAAGTACTGCAATTAAAAAATTAGGTAAACTTGGATTGTTTTCTGATATTGATTTTTATACCACAAAAATTGAAGGCGATAGTATTTATTTAGAATTAAAAATCAACGAGTTACCAAAATTGAGTGATGTAAAATTTATTGGAATAAAGAAAAATAAAACAGAACAACTCATAAAAGACAACGATTTAACAAAAGGTAAAGTTGTAAACGATAATTTAGTTACAACTACTAAAAATTATATCGAAAATAAATATAAAAAAGAAGGTTATTTTAACACTAAAGTAACTATAAATCAAACAATTGACACAACAGTTATTAACGAAGTGAAAATGGTTGTAAAAATTGACAAAGGAGATAAGATAAAAATTTCTCGTATCAATTTTGAAGGAAACGAAAAATTCTCTGATGCAAAATTGCGAAGTGCAATGAGTGATACTAAACAAATTAATAGACTTCGGATTTTTAAATCATCAAAATACATTAAAGACAAATACAAAGAAGATTTGTCAAAAATTGTCGATAAATACAAAGAAAAAGGCTATCGAGATGCAAGAATTGTTACCGATAGTGTGTTTTTAAACAAAGAAAAAAACAAACTTGCAATTAATATCAAAGTAGAAGAAGGACATAAGTACTACTTTGGAAATATGAAATTTATTGGAAACACTGTTTACTCTGACCAATTATTACAACGAGTACTTGGAGTTAGCAAAGGCGATACTTATAACGGGGTTTTGTTAGCCAAAAGAATTGCAGATAAATCAAAACCCGATGGCGATGATATTACAAATTTATATCAAAATAATGGTTATCTATTTTCATCCATAAATCCTGTGGAGGTTAAAACCGCTAATGATTCGATTGATTTTGAGATTCGTGTTACAGAAGGTCCGATCGCCTATTTTAATAAAATTACAGTTGTAGGAAATGACAAAACCAATGATGAAGTAATATATAGAGAACTACGCACAAAACCTGGACAAAAATACAGTAAAGAAGAATTAGTAAGAACCATAAGAGAAATAGGTCAATTAGGATTTTTTGACCCAGAGGCAATAAAACCAGACTTCAAAAATGTAGATGCAAATGCCGGAACGGTTGATATTCAATACAATTTAGTAGAAAAAGGATCCAGCCAAATAGAACTTCAAGGAGGTTATGGCGGTAGTGGTTTTATTGGAACTTTAGGATTGTCTTTCAATAATTTTTCTGCAAGAAATCTATTTAAAGGAGAGGCTTACAAACCGCTCCCAATGGGTGATGGACAAAAAGTTTCGTTACGATTACAGGCCAGTTCTTACTATCAAACTTATAGTTTGTCGTTTTCAGAACCTTGGTTTGGAGGAAAAAAACCTGTAAGTTTCTCAACATCAATCTCTCAAAGTAAACAATTTTTATATACCGGTGGAGCAAGTTCTGATAAAAGTAGAAGTTTTAATATAACCTCATTATCTGTTGGAATTGCAAAAAGACTAACCGTTCCTGACGATTACTTTGTATTATCACATACAATTGGTTTTCAGTACTATGACCTAAACAATTACAATACGGGATTATTTACATTTGGTAATGGTTCTTCTCGAAATTTATCATACACTGTTGGTTTAAGTAGAAATAACAAAGGTGTAAACCCAATTTTCCCAACTTATGGGTCAGAATTTAGTATCTCTGGAAAATTTACACCTCCATATTCCTTATTTAATAAAATCGATATCAATGAGTTGTCAGAAAAAGAGGAATATAAATTAAAATACGATGGAACACAACCTCTTTTACCAATAAACACAGCAGCAATCCCTGCGGAAGCATTGCCTCAAGTTGGTGAATATCTAAAATTAGTTACTGACTCAAGAGGGACTGGATATTTAAGAAATTTAGATTCTTCAAATAATAACACATATGTAGGAGCGGCAACCGATGTTGGCAAAGTAGATCAAGAACAATTCAAATGGTTAGAATATTACAAAGTAAAATTCAAAGCAGATTGGTACACAAAACTATATGATAAATTAGTTTTAAAAACATTAGGCGAATTTGGTTTTATGGATAAATACAGCGGCACCCGTAATTTAGTGCCTTTTGAAAGATTTTATCTTGGTGGAGATGGTTTAGCCAACTATGCACTTGATGGTCGTGAAGTTGTAGGGATGCGTGGATATCCAAATCAATCATTATCCTCACAAAACGGAGGAACCATTTACAATAAATTTTCGATGGAATTGCGATACCCAATAACATTAAAAGCATCAGCCTCAATATATATGCTCACCTTTTTAGAAGGTGGGGCAGCATATAACTCGTTTACAGAATACAATCCTTTTCAGTTATATCGTTCAGCAGGAGTTGGTTTGAGAATTTTTATGCCAGCATTCGGATTATTAGGAATAGATTTTGGTCATGGTTTTGATGCCTTACCATCGGAAGTACAAGCACACGGCTGGGAAACTCATTTTATAATTGGGCAACAATTTTAAGAAATTATCATAGATTAAATAATTTTTTTATTTAATTTGTGCTTTAAAATGTTTGCAAAATAATTTTAATAAAAATATAGTTATGAAGAAATACATTTTACTACTTGCGTTTATAACAACAACAGTACAAGCACAACGCAGTGTTCGGATTGGTTATATAGATATGGAGTATATTTTGCAAAATGCCCCAAACTATATTGAAGCAAAAAATCAATTAGAACAAAAAGCACAAAAATGGAAGCAAGAAATTGAGGTTAAAAAAGCGGAAATTTCTAAACTTCGAGAATCATTATTGTCTGAAAAAGTATTGCTAACAAAAGAATTAATTGAAGAAAGGGAAGCAGAAATTAAAATGCAAGAAACGGCATTGGCAGAGTTTCAGGAGAAAAAATTTGGACCACTTGGCGAATTAATTGTACAAAAAACAATGCTAGTACAACCTGTTCAGGATCAAGTTTTTAACATTGTTCAGGATATTGCTGAAGCTAAAAAATATGATTTTATTTTTGATAGATCTTCAGACCTAACGATGCTTTTTGCTGATAAGAGATACGATATAAGTGATTTAGTAATTAGAAAATTAACTGTTGCAACAAAAGGAGAACAACGCACTAAAAAACAACAAAAAGCTGACGAGGATAAAGAAAAAGCACAAGAGCAAATAGACGAGAATCCTGCATTAGCCGAAAGAGAAAAACAACTTGCAAAAACTCGTGAGGAAAGACAAAAATTAATAGACGATAAAAAAGCCGCAAGAGAATTGCAAAAGAAAGAAGCTGCTGAAAGACGACAAAAAATGCTTGATGAAAAGGCTACTGCAAAAGTTGGCACGATTTCTGTTAGTGATAAAACAACAGACAAACCAACCGAGGTTACAAATAACAAAGTTGAGGACGCAAATAATACAGCCAATGCAACACGGACAGCAGCAACAAGTGCCGCAGAAGAAAGAAGACTTGCAAAAGCAAAAGACTTAGAGGAAAGAAAAAGAGCCATTGAAGAAAAAAGATTAAAAGCACTTGCTGATAGAGAAGCTGCAATAAAAGCAAAGGAAGAAGCAAGAAACAAAAAACCTTAATTTAGGTTTAAACAAAAAAACGAATCAAGTTCTGATTAAAATAAAAAAAAATAATTATTAAATAAAAAAAAATGAAACAGATTAAATTTTTAGTAGCATCATTAATTTTAGTATTTGGTGCACAAAACGCAACAGCACAATCAAAAATGGCACATGTTGATACCGCCGAAATTATGAGTAAATTACCTGCTATGCTTGATGTACAAAAACAAATGCAAACATTAGGTAAGTCTTATCAAGATACTTATACTACACTTACATCAGAATTAGATGCAAAATTTAAAAAATACGATGCCGAAGCAGCAACTGCTGGAGACAAAGTAAACGAAGAAAGAGCAAAAGAAGTGCAAGAAATGAAAAAAAGAGTTGCAGAATATGGAGAAAATGCTCAAAAAGATATGGAGAAAAAACAAGCTGAATTAACAAATCCAGTTGTTGAAAAAGTAAAAGCATCAATCAAAAAAGTTGCTAAAACAAAAGGTATTCAATATGTATTGAATGCAGAAGGTCTTTTAGTAGCCGATGGTCCAGATTTGACTGCCGATGTTAAAAAGGATTTAGGAATTACAACTCCGTAATCAGTTAAAAAATATAAAGTTAAAAGTCATAAGGTTATTTTGCTTTATGACTTTTTTCTGTTTTGCATTAAATACCTTCAAACTTTGTATTTTATGACTTTAGACCAAGAAAAACCGATAGGGTTATTTGACTCTGGAATTGGTGGCACCTCCATCTGGAAGGCTATTCATCATTTATTGCCAAATGAAAATACTATTTATCTTGCGGATAGTAAAAATGCTCCATACGGACAAAAATCAAAACAAGAAATTATTGATTTATCAATAAAAAACACAGAATTATTAATTGAAATAGGTTGCAAAATAATTGTCGTTGCCTGTAATACTGCTACCACAAATGCCATAAAGGAACTTCGATTAAAATATGATATTCCATTTATTGGTATAGAACCTGCAATAAAACCTGCCGTTTATAAATCAAAAACTCAAACTATTGGTATTCTTGCCACACAAGGAACTCTAAATAGTGAATTGTTTAATAAAAGTTTAGAACAATATCACGAAACAAAATTTATAGAACAAATTGGTCACGGATTGGTTCAATTAATAGAAAATGGATCCATAAATTCGGCAGAAATAAAACAATTATTAAATACTTATTTACAACCAATGATTCTCTCAAATATTGATTTTTTAGTTCTTGGATGCAGTCATTATCCGTATCTGATTCCTCAAATTGAGAGAATTTTACCAAAAAACATTCAGATTATAGATTCTGGCGAAGCCGTTGCACGACAAACAAAAAATATTTTAGAGAAAAATCAGTTACTAAATACCTCTTTAAAAGAATCTAAAAATATTTTTTATACTAATACAAGTTCGACCGTTTTATCTAATATTTTAGAAGAAAAATATATTGTACTTAAAGAGGATTTCTAATCCTCATTCTCTTTAAACCAACCAGAATACATTACATAATTAGTTGATATCCTTTCTATTTCACCAGCAAAATTTGATTGATCAATATCTTTTACCTTTTTTGCAGGAACACCCGCCCAAATAGTACCCGACTCAACAACAGTATTTTGAGTAATTACAGCACCCGCCGCAATAATTGAGTTAGAATTTACCACACAATTATCCATAACAATAGCCCCCATTCCTATTAAAATATTATCATGTAAAATACAACCATGAATAATGGCATTATGACCTATCGAAACATTATTTCCGATAAAAGTTGGGTGTTTTTGATAAGTACAATGCACCACAGCACCATCTTGAATATTAACTTTATTGCCAATTTTTATGCTATTTACATCGGCTCGAATAACCGCATTATACCAAACGCTGCATTGATTTCCGAACGAAACATCGCCAATAATAGTAGCATTTTCAGCAACAAAACAATCTGCTGGAATATCCGGAGTTTTATTATTTACGGTTTTTATAAACATTTTTTAGTTTTTTATAATTCTGTGTGTAAAATTAATAAAAATTCAAATTCAAATTCAAATTTTAAAAAACAAGTTTTAATTTAGCGAAAAATTCATACCTTTGAAAATAAAAAAATAACTTTATTTATGAAAATTTTTACCACAATATTAATCATTATTGCCACTTTGTTAATAATTTTTAATACAACACAAATTGATTTCAAAAATATTTCTAATAAAAACAATAGCATTGTATTTATTGAAATAATCGCTTCTCTTTCTGCTATTTTAATACTTTTGATATATCATAAATCAAAAAAAATAGTTGCTAAAACCAAAAATAATTAGCTTGTTTCAATTCAAACAATTTAGCATAAATCAAGACAAATGTGCGATGAAAATTGGCACTGATGGTGTTTTGCTCGGTGCTTGGTGCCCTGTTGATAACAACCCAAATAGTATTTTAGATGTTGGTACAGGAACAGGAATTATTGCATTAATATTGGCTCAACGCACAAATGCAGAACAAATAGACGCATTAGAAATTGAAGAAAACGCCTACGAACAAGCCACTGATAATTTTGAAAATTCGCCTTGGGCTGATAGATTATTTTGTTTTCACGCTGGTTTGGACGAATTAGTTGATGAGCCCGAAAATTTATACGATATAATTGTTTGTAACCCACCATTTTATAGCGAAAATTATAAAACAGGAAATGAACAGCGAGATATTGCAAGATTTCAAGATGCTATGCCATTTGAAGATTTGATTGAAGCGGTCGATTTATTATTATCCGAAAATGGGATTTTTGCAGTAATTATTCCTTATAAAGAAGAAGAGAAATTTATTAATTTATGTGATGAAGTGAAACTTTTTCCTATAAAAATCACCCGAGTAAAAGGCACTTTTAAGACTAAAATAGTTAGAAGTTTATTAGCTTTTAAAAGATTTGACCCGAGTTTCAGCGAACAGAAGGAGCAATTAGCCGTTTCAACTACAAATGAATTAATTATTGAGATAAATAGGCACGAATATACCGATGAGTATATCAATCTTACAAAAGATTTTTATTTGAAGATGTAGATTAATTAAGTTTGCTTAAATTTGCAAACGATTTCGTAAAAATACAATTAAGAATAATATTATAAAAAATATGAAACCAGACTTATTTCAATCACCAGATTATTACAATCTTGACGATTTATTGACCGATGAACACAAATTAGTTCGAGATGCAGCCCGAAGTTGGGTAAAAAAAGAAGTGTCGCCAATTATAGAAGATTATGCTCAAAGAGCCGAATTTCCTAAACAAATCATTAAAGGTTTAGGAGAAATTGGTGGTTTTGGTCCATATATTCCTGTTGAGTATGGTGGTGCTGGATTAGACCAAATTTCTTATGGTTTGATTATGCAAGAAATTGAAAGAGGTGATTCTGGCGTTCGTTCTACATCTTCTGTACAATCTTCATTAGTAATGTATCCTATTTGGAAATACGGAAATGAAGAGCAACGAATGCGATTTTTACCAAAATTAGCCACCGGCGAAATGATGGGTTGTTTTGGTTTGACAGAACCAAATCATGGTTCAGACCCTGGCAGTATGATTACAAATTTTAAAGATATGGGCGACCATTATTTATTAAACGGAGCAAAAATGTGGATTTCAAATGCACCATTTGCAGATGTTGCCGTAGTTTGGGCAAAAAATGAAGAAGGTAGAATTTACGGGCTACTTGTAGAACGAGGCATGGAAGGTTTTACAACACCAGAAACCCATAATAAATGGTCATTAAGAGCAAGCGCTACTGGAGAATTGATTTTTGACAATGTAAAAGTTCCTAAAACCAACTTATTACCTAATAAATCTGGACTCGGAGCACCATTAGGATGTTTGGATTCCGCTAGATTTGGAATTGCTTGGGGCGCAATTGGGGCGGCAATGGATTGTTACGATACTGCTTTGAGATATGCCAAAGAACGCTTCCAGTTTGATAAACCAATTGCTGGTACACAATTACAACAAAAAAAATTAGCCGAAATGATTACCGAAATTACCAAAGCACAATTACTAACTTGGCGATTAGGTGTTTTAAGAAACGAAGGAAGGGCTACAACCGCACAAATATCAATGGCAAAAAGAAATAATGTTGATATGGCAATAAATATAGCTCGAGAAGCCCGTCAAATATTAGGCGGAATGGGAATAACTGGTGAATATTCAATCATGCGTCATAGTATGAATTTAGAATCAGTAATAACTTATGAAGGCACTCATGATATTCATTTATTAATTACAGGAATGGATATTACAGGAATTCCAGCTTTTAAATAAATTCTTATGATTTGGGTTACAGTTTTTAGGAAATCTAATTACTGTAACCAATTTTATTCTTGTTCAGGAGCAAGCTCAAGTTCCAAACCATCCAAATCCGAAGTAATATGTATCTGACAACCTAATCTACTGTTTGGTTTTACATTAAATGCTTCAGAGAGCATAGCTTCCTCATCGTCATTCTTTTCTGGCACAGATACTTCATTCAAAATATAGCATTGACAAGAAGCACACATTGCCATACCACCACAAATTCCTATTGTACCTTCAGGAGCAAGCTCATACATTCGAACCAATTCCATAATATTCAAATTCATATCAGTTGGTGCCTGCACCTCGTGAACCTCACCTAATCTATCGGTAATCTTTATAGTAATATCTTGCATTTTTTTATATTTAAAAATCTTTACAAAAATAATCTTTTTTTTACTTTTTGAGAAAATAACACTAATACTTTTTTTACTTTTGCAACACAATTTTTAATTAATTTTGAATATGAAAATAGCAGTTGTAGGTGCAACAGGGATGGTTGGAGAGGTAATGCTAAAAGTGTTGTCTGAAAGAAATTTTCCAGTAACCGAATTAATTCTAGTAGCTTCAGAGAAATCTGTTGGAAAAGAAATAGAATTCAAAGGTAATAAATATAAGGTAGTTGGTTTACAAACCTCAGTAGATATGAAACCTGATATTGCATTATTTTCGGCAGGTGGAGAAACCTCATTGCTATGGGCACCAAAATTTGTAGCGACAGGAACAACAGTAATTGATAATTCATCGGCTTGGCGAATGGACGAAACAAAAAAGTTAATTGTTCCTGAAATTAATGCACACTTGCTTACAAAAGAAGATAAAATTATTCCAAACGCAAACTGTTCAACCATACAACTTGTAATGATTTTAGCTCCGTTGCACAAAAAATACAATATCAAAAGAGTTATTGTTTCTACTTATCAATCAATCACAGGAACTGGCGTAAAGGCAGTACAACAACTTGACAATGAATACAATAACATTCAAGGAGCAATGGCTTATAAATATCAAATCCACAAAAATGCAATTCCACAATGCGATGTTTTTGAAGAAAATGGATACACTAAAGAAGAGATGAAACTGGTTCGTGAAACTCAAAAAATTCTTGACGACAAGACTATTGCCGTTACTGCAACTGCCGTCAGAATACCAATAGTTGGTGGGCATAGTGAGGCTGTGAATATTGAATTCCGTAATGATTTTGATATTTCTCAAATAAAAAAAATATTACAAAACACAGCTGGGGTTGTAGTTCAGGATGATATAGACAATTATATATATCCAATGCCTTTCTTTGCAAAAGAAAAAGACGATGTTTTCGTTGGAAGAATTAGAAGAGACGAGAGCCAACCTAATAGTTTGAATTTATGGATAGTAGCTGATAATTTACGCAAAGGAGCTGCCACAAATGCAGTACAAATTGCTGAATATTTAATAGCAGAAAAATTAATTTAGCAAAAAAAATAATATTTTGAATCAAAAATAGTTGCATCAAACTAAAAAATATGCTACTTTTGCAAACTTAAAATGGTCCTATAGCTCATTCGGTTAGAGCAACTGACTCATAATCAGTAGGTGCTTGGTTCGATTCCAAGTGGGACCACAAAAAAAATATAAAAAAAACAAATAAATAATATTTTATATCATTTTTTTTAAATACCTTTGTTGCATATAATTAAAATATCATTTTAAATTAAAATTATTATGAAAAATCTTTCTATTAAAGACCTGATGGTTTTTGTTTTTATTTCTGTTACAGGGTTTTTACAAGCCTCAACCCCACCACCACCAGCACCACCACCACCACCAGCCGCTCCTATTGATGCTAATATTACAGTATTAATTTTATTTGCATTAATATTTGCATTTTATAAATATAACGCTATAAATACTAAAAAATCTTAAAAATAAATTTTAGATTTTTTTAGATAACAAAACCACATTCAATTATATTCTAACTGAATGTAGTTTTGTTATATATTTTCCTATCACATCAAACTCTAAATTTACTTTTGTTCCAACAATAAAATTCTTAAAATTAGTATACTCAAAAGTATAAGGAATAATTGCTACACTAAATTCATTTACTTTTGAATTGACAACCGTTAGGCTCACCCCATTTACAGTAATCGAACCTTTTTCAATAGTAATATTATTCAAATTTTTATCATATTTAAAGGTAAAAACCCAACTGCCATTAGCATTTTCGATATTTTTACAAGTTCCAATTTGATCAATATGACCTTGAACAATATGTCCGTCAAGTCTATCCCCCAGTTTCATTGCTCGTTCAAGATTGACAAAATCGCCCACTTTCCAATCAGATAAATTGGTTTTATCTATCGTTTCTTTGATTGCCGTTACCGTATAATTGTTATTTTCGATATTAACAACCGTTAGACAAACACCATTATGAGCCACCGATTGGTCGATTTTTAATTCATTTGTAATAGCTGCTTGAACCATAATATGCACATTATCATTGTCTTTCACAATTTGTTTGATTGTGCCAAGGGTTTCTATAATTCCTGTAAACATTGTAATTTTATTTCATTAGATTTGCAGTTCAAAAGTAGTGATAAATAATCTGAAGTTATGAGAAAAGTCGAAAATATTATTATAGGAATTTCTATTGGCGATTTGAATGGAATAGGGAACGAAGTAGTGCTTAAAACATTCGAAGACTCACGGATGATGGAAATGTGTACACCAGTGATTTTTGCCAATGTGAAAATCATGTCATTCATAAAAAGAAATCTAAATTTTGAAACTAATTTCCATGGTATTGATAATCTGAATCAAGTTGTATCGGGTAAAATCAATGTTTTGAATGTTTGGAAAGAGGGAGTTGATATTAATTATGGCAAAAATGACGAAACTGTTGGGAAATATGCCATAAGATCGTTTATAGAAGCAACAAAAGCCCTGAAAAATGAGCAAATTGATGTTTTGGTAACGGCTCCGATAAATAAATACAACATTCAGTCCGACAATTTTAAATTTCCAGGACATACTGATTATTTAGATAAAGAATTGGAAGGCAATGCTTTAATGCTAATGGTTTCTGATAATTTGCGTATCGGTTTATTAACAGATCATATTCCTGTAAATGAAGTGGCAAAACATTTGACGATAGCATTAATTACGAAAAAAATTGAAACTATTAAGCAAACTTTAATTCAAGATTTCAGTATCAACAAACCAAAAATAGCCGTATTAGGGCTAAACCCACATGCTGGCGACGGTGGTGTTATTGGACAAGAAGATGAGCTAATTATAAAGCCAGCAATAAAAAAAATATTCGATAGTGGTACACTTGTATTTGGTCCATTTCCTGCAGATGGTTTTTTTGGCAGTGGGCAATATGAAAAATACGATGCTGTAATTGCTGCTTATCATGATCAAGGATTGATACCGTTCAAAACCCTTTCGTTTGGAAATGGTGTAAATTATACGGCTGGATTAAATAAAATTCGCACTTCGCCTGATCATGGCACGGCTTTTGATATTGCAGGAAAAGGAATTGCAGATTATAATTCATTCAAAGAAGCTGTTTATTTAGCTATTGATGTCTATCATTCTCGAAATCAGTACCAAGAAATCAGCTCAAATCCAATGAAAACAAAGGTTCAGCCGAGTGACAGAAATTATAGATAAAAAAATGTTAATATCTTTTTGAATAAATAAAAAAACATTATATCTTTGCACTCCTTTATATAGAGGAAAAAATATTTTGATATGAAACAGTTAAACGAATTTTTAATTCCGTTTATAGGATTAAAGTTAGGAAAACATCGGTTTGATTATCAAATAAATAACAAGTTCTTTGAAAACTTTGATTTTAACGAATATGAAAATTCAGACATCAAAGTAACTGTAGTTTTAGAAAAAAAAAGTTCTTTTATGGAACTCCATTTAAAACACAAAGGCACCATAAATATATTTTGTGATAGTACTGGAGAACCATTTGATTTAGAAATTAAGTCAAATTTGAGAATTGTAGTGCAATTTGGAGAAGAATTTAATAGCGATAATGATGAATTATTGATTTTGCCTCACGGAGAACATCAGTTAGATATTTCGCAATTTATTTATGAAATGATTGTATTATCAGTACCCTTAAAACGGACACATCCAGGTGTTAAAGATGGAACTTTACAAAGTCCTGCTTTTATCAAACTGAAAGAACTACAAGTAGGAGAAAAAAAAGAAGAAAATATAGACCCTCGTTGGGAAAAATTAAAACAACTATTAACGGATAAATAACACGAAAAATGGCACATCCTAAACGGAAGATTTCCAAAACAAGAAGAGACAAAAGAAGAACACATTATAAAGCAACAGTTGCCACAATAGCAACTTGCCCAATAACTGGAGAAGCACATTTGTACCACAGAGCTTACTGGCACGAAGGTAAAATGTATTACAGAGGACAAGTAGTTATTGATAAATCTACTGTTGAATTTGCATAATTCTTTAAAAAAAACAACTAAAACTCTCACCCTGTGGGAGTTTTTTTGTTGATTAAAACTTTGTAATTAAAAAAAACAAGTTAAAAAGATTATACAATAAATGTTTTTTGTAAATTCCACCGCAATAAAATAAAATTTTAATCATTAATACTCAAACTATTATGAACAAAATAACAGCCGCAATAACAGCCGTTGGAGGATATGTACCCGATTTTTTACTGTCAAATGAGGTATTAGAAACCCTTGTTGAAACTAATGACGAATGGATAACTACCCGAACAGGAATCAAAGAAAGACGGCTACTGAAGGAAAAAGGTGCTGGAACATCGTTTCTAGCCATAAAAGCCGCAAAGGATTTAATTTCAAAAAGTAAAATTAATCCAGCCGAGATAGACTTGGTAATTATGGCAACAGCAACTCCTGATATGTTGGTGGCAAGTACCGGAGTCTTTGTTGCCTCACAAATTGGTGCCGTAAATGCTTTTGCCTATGATTTGCAAGCAGCTTGCTCAAGTTTCTTATTTGGTATGTCCACAGCAGCGGCTTATATAGAATCTGGCAGGTACAAAAAAATTTTACTAATTGGAGCCGATAAAATGTCGTCAATTGTAGATTATACCGACCGAGCCACTTGTATAATTTTTGGAGACGGTGCAGGTGCCGTACTATTTGAACCAAATAACGAAGGGCTTGGTTTGCAAGATGAGTATCTGCGAAGCGATGGTATTGGTAGAGAATACTTAAAAATAGATGCTGGTGGCTCTATGTTACCTTCTTCAAAAGAAACTATTGAAAATCAACAGCATTTTGTTTATCAAGATGGTAAAACGGTATATAAATATGCTGTTTCTGGTATGGCAGATGTAAGTGCTAAAATTATGGAACGAAATAATTTAACAGAAGTCAGTGTAGATTGGCTTGTAGCCCATCAGGCAAATAAACGAATTATTGATGCCACAGCAAGTAGAATGGGAATTGAAGAGAATAAAATACTTACCAATATTGAAAGGTATGGTAATACAACATCGGCAACCTTACCTTTATTGTTGTCAGATTTTGAACATCTACTAAAAAAAGGTGATACCCTTATTTTTACTGCATTTGGTGGCGGATTCACATGGGGAGCAATTTATCTGAAATGGGCCTATAATAGTTAAAAAATATGAAAAAAATAAAATTATTACTGTTATTATTTGTCATCAACACATCGGCACAACAAGGTGGTATGTGGATTCCAAGTTTGTTACAAAGAATGAACGAAACTGAAATGAAACATTTAGGTATGAAGATGACAGCCGCAGATATCTATAATGTCAATAAATCAAGCTTGAAAGATGCAGTTCCTCAATTTAATGGCGGTTGCACCTCCGAAATAATTTCTAATAAAGGATTGTTATTAACAAATCATCATTGCGGTTACGATGCTATTCAGAATCATTCATCGGTAGAGAATGATTATCTAACAAATGGCTTTTGGGCATATAAAATGGAAGACGAATTGCCTAATGAAAAATTAGAAGTTACCTTTATAGTATCTATTAACGATGTTACAAAAATGGTGCTAAATGGTGTTGATTTATTAGTTTCGGAGACCGAAAAACAGAAAAAAATTCAACAAAACATTACCGAAGTTTCAAATTCGTTTAAAAAAGAAACTTGGCAAGAAAATAAAATTAGAACATTTTTTGAAGGCAATCAATACATATTATTTGTAACCGAGAGTTATAAAGATGTAAGATTAGTAGGCACTCCACCAAGTGCTATTGGAAAATTTGGATCGGATACAGACAACTGGGTTTGGCCTAGACATACCGGAGATTTCTCAATATTCAGGGTGTATGCCGATAAAAACAACCATCCTGCCCCCTACTCTATAGATAATGTTCCTTATAAACCGAAACATTTTTTACCCGTTTCACTTGATGGTGTTGTCGAGGATGATTTTACTTTAGTGATGGGGTATCCTGGCAGAACACAAGAATATTTACCATCGTATGCTGTAAATCAGATTGTTAAAACATTGAATCCTGCAAAAATTGAAATTAGAGAAGAAGCTTTGAAAGTGCAGGATGGTTTTATGAGAAAGGATAATGCCATAAAAATTCAATATGCCTCAAAATATGCAGGTGTTGCAAATTATTGGAAAAAATGGATTGGGGAAACAATGGGTTTAAAAAAATCTAATGCCATTTTATTAAAACAAAATGAAGAAAAAGCATTTGCAGAAAAAGTGGTAAAATATTCAAAACAAGCTGAATACGGAAATTTACTATCTGATTTTGAAAAAAATTATAACGAAATAAATGACTATGCTCTTGCTCGTGATTATTTTAGTGAAGTAGTTTTACGCAACACCGAATTATTAGGAACAGCATATAAATTATATCAATTAGAGCAAATTTATAATACCAAAGGCGAACAAGCGTTTACCGATAGGAAAAAAGCATTAGCAACAGGAATGGGAGAATTTTATAAAGATTTTAACGCAACTGTTGATGAAAAAGTGTTTGAAAAATTGATTGATTTATATTCTAAAAAATCGCCAAAACAATTTTTACCCAATAATTTGAATGCTATTAATGCCTCAACTTTATCGGCAGATATTTACAATCAATCAAAACTAACTTCGTTTAACGGCTTGAAAGATTTATTAACAGGAGATACAAAAACAATTTTAGAAAACCTAAATAAAGACAAAGCTTTCACATTAGTAAAAGAAATGGCCGATAAATATCTGAAAGAAGTGATGCCAAAATACGACGAAATTAACTCGAAAATTATAGCTTTGCAACGCAATTACATGAAAGCTCAATTAGAATTAAACAAAAATTCACGAATTTTTCCTGACGCAAACAGCACACTTCGAGTAACTTATGGAAAAGTAAAAGGATACACCCCAAAAGATGCTACTACCTATAATTGCAAAACATATTTAGACGGAACAGTAGAAAAATACATTCCTGGTGATTACGAATTTGATATTCCTAAAAAATTATTAGATCTTTATAATCGCAAAGATTATGGGATTTATGGCGAAAACGGAAAAATGCCTGTTTGTTTTATTGGCACAAACCACACCACAGGAGGTAACTCTGGAAGTCCAGCCGTTGATGCAAAAGGTAATTTAATTGGATTAAATTTTGACCGAGTTTGGGAAGGAACAATGAGTGATATTCATTATGATCCATCAATTTGTAGAAATGTTATGGTAGATATTCGTTTCGTTTTATTTATCATTGATAAATATGCTGGAGCAAAAAACCTTATCGACGAATTAAAATTAGTTCATCCGAAACAAAAAAAGACAACTAAATCGTTGTAGTTGTGTGTTTTGTAAAATATTTTAAAAAAAATTAAAATATTTTACTGTTTTTAAAAGTTTGGCACGATATTTGTATCTTCAGTAAATGTTGTTTTAGATTGCTTTTTTTGAAAAAAAACAAATTTATTTTGTAAATATTAAAAAATTCATATCTTTGCATCAAATTAATAATTAACCCTTTTAATAAAAAAAAATGAAAAATTTATTTTTAAGTTTAGCTGTTATCGCTACATTAACTGTAGTATCTTGTAAACAAGCAGAAGCTCCTGCTACTGACGTTGTAGATTCAACTATGGTTGAAGCTCCTGCTGTTGTTGATTCTGCTGCTGTTGTAGTTGCTTCAGCTGCTGCTGTTGAAGCTGTTGCTGCACCTGCTGTTGAAGCTGCTGCACCTGCTGCAAAAAAATAATTAGAAATTAATTTCTGAAAATTTTAAAAACCCGTTCAAATGAACGGGTTTTTTTATATTTGTATGTATAAAAAACTATTATTTTTCTAAAGCATATCGTCTTGCAACTTCAGTCCAATTAATTACATTAAAAAATGCTTCAATATAATCTGGTCTTCGATTTTGATAGTTCAGATAATAAGCGTGTTCCCAGACATCCATTCCTAAAATTGGCATTCCACCACAACCAACTTCTGGCATTAACGGATTGTCTTGATTTGGTGTTCCACAAACATCTAGTTTGCCACCTTTATGCACGCATAACCATGCCCAACCCGACCCAAATTGAGTAGCACCTGCTTTTGCAAATCTGGCTTTGAACTCTTCAAATGTTCCGAAATCTCTTTCAATAGCATTCAATAAATCTCCCGTTGGCAATCCGCCTCCGTTAGAACTCATAACGGTCCAAAATAAATTGTGGTTGTAAAAACCGCCACCATTATTACGAACTGCCATATTCTTTTTGTCAAGATTGATTAGTATATTCTCAATCGTTTTACCTTCCATATCAGTGCCTATAATAGCAGCATTGAGATTTGTGGTATAAGCATTGTGATGTTTAGTATGGTGTATTTCCATAGTTCGTGCATCAATGTGTGGCTCTAACGCATCGTAAGCGTAAGGCAAATTTGGTAACTCAAAAGCCATAATTATTTAGATTAAAATGATGAATAAATATTTTATTCAAAAATAAACAATTAAATTTGGTTTTTGAATGTTTTTTTTAAAATTATGATGAGATTTTTTTATAATTCTAAAAATCAAATTTCAATTGTACTACGATGCTTTTCTTAATTTCTGTATTCAAATTACTTAACGAAATTCCGAGTAGTCTAACCGAATTTTTTAAGCGTTCCTGATATAATAATTCTCTTGCATTTTCTTGTAATAAACTTCTATCGGATATAAAATATGGAAGGGTTTTACTTCGTGTTTGCTGAGAAAAATCGGAATATTTTATCTTCAATGTGATTGTTTTTCCTGCTATTTTATTTTTCCTTAATCGTTTTTCTAACTCGATAGCAATAATTCTTAGGCGTTCTTCCATAAAAATTTCAGAAGTTAAGTTTGTATCAAAGGTATGTTCTGCCGCAACGGATTTTGCCGCTCTATCGCTTTTTACCTCACTGTTATGAATGCCACGAACCACATTGTAGTAAAATTTTCCTGATTTCCCAAAATGTTTTTCTAAAAAAATCTCTGATTTTAATTTCAAATCGGCTCCAGTAAAAATGCCTAATTGATACATTTTTTCGGTAGTAACCTTACCAACTCCGTAAAATTTATGAATAGATAATTGTTCTAAAAAAGGCAAAACCTCATCTGGATTAACCGTTTTTTGTCCATTTGGCTTATTATAATCGGATGCTATTTTTGCAACAAATTTATTGACCGAAATTCCAGCCGATGCTGTTAGATTTAATTCGTTTAAAATTCTTAATCTGATCTCTTGTGCAATTAATGATGCACTTGGATTTTCTTTTTTATTTGTAGTTACATCAAGATATGCCTCGTCTAGAGATAGTGGCTCAACTAAATCCGTATAATCATAAAAGATTTTTCTAATTTTTATTGAAATTTCTTTATACCTATCAAATCTGGGTTTTACAAAAATCAAATCTGGACATTTTTTTTTTGCTAAAACACCCGTCATTGCACTTCTTACTCCAAATTTTCTAGCTTCATAACTAGCTGCAGATACTACTCCTCTTATTTCATTTCCGCCAACTGCTATTGGTTTTCCTCGCAATGTAGGATTGTCTAATTGCTCTACCGATGCGTAAAAAGCATCCATATCAATATGAATTATTTTTCGGTTTTGCATTTCAAAATCACTCTGAAATTTCGATTTTAACAGTCATTAATCCACTATTTTTGTCATTTGCAATATCTGTAAATGCTCTTTTTGACAAATCAATTTCTCTTGATTTTATAAATGGTCCTCTATCAGTAACTTCAACAATTACAGATTTCTGATTGATAAGATTTGTAATTTTAAGTTTTGTTCCAAAAGGCAATTTTTTATGAGCAACTGTTAGTTTTGTCATATCAAATCGTTTGCCATTTGCCATTTTTCTACCGTTAAATTTTCCAGCATAATAGGATGCTCGAGCAGTTTCTTTATAGATTTTCCAAATTGTTAAAGTGTCTATTTTTATTGTATCTGCAACTATATTTATCTTAATACTATCTTTTACAGCAACATTTTTTACAGCTAATGGCTTTGTTTTTTGTTTGGATTGTTCAATAATTGGTGCGTCTTTAATTGTTTTTTGTGCGTTTGCGGTAGTAATAATTATAAATAATGACAGAAAAAATGTGATTTTTTTATACATTTTATTTAATTTTAGATAAAAAAATCCCTAATAAGGGATTTTATTTTGTTTTTTTAGAACCATAAATACCACGGAATTCTAATCAGAATTAAGAGTAATCCTATCGTGTAAAAAATTGCAATTGATTTGAATTTTGTGTCGTTAGAAGTTGTTTTCTTATGTTTTGACCAACCTATTGTTATTGCTGCAATTGCTAAAATATTTATTAATGGATGTTCTAACGAGGTTAATCTGGCTGCCGTTTCCATATTTCCTAAAAGTTTAAAGCCAATTGGCGAGATAAAATAAAGTATCAATCCGACAGTTAATTGAATGTGGGAAAAAGCTAAGGCAAACAAGGCTATTTTTCTATCTTTTTTTGAAAATTCTTTTTTTGAATTTAGTCCAATAAAAGCATTAACAATCGCTATTACTAATAATAAAAGGGTTAAATAAGCCCAACCCGAATGGAATTTCTGAATAAAATGATACATATAATATTGTTTTTAGTTTTAACAAAAATACAAAAAAACTTATTAAGATTGTTTTTTTTAATAAAAAAATCAGTTTTAATTTTACTCAAAACTGTTTTTTAAAACAATATATTCTTCTTTACAGGCTTTTTTAGGTATTTTAGACAACACGATCGTGTTTTTTTTATCGGATTAAATTATCTAAATTTGTGGGTAACAAAAAAACATCAAAAAACAAATGACAATAACAAGATGCAGTTGGTGCCTATCCTCTGATTTGTATAAAAACTATCACGACACCGAATGGGGAAAACCCATTTACGAAGACAATAAACTATTTGAATTCCTAATACTCGAAACCTTTCAAGCAGGTTTAAGTTGGATAACAATCCTCAATAAAAGAGAAAATTTTAGAACCGCTTTTGATAATTTCGACTACAATAAAATTGCTAATTACAACGAAGATAAAATACAAGAATTAATGCTCAATGCAGGAATAATCCGAAATCAACTCAAAATTAAGGCTGCGGTTACAAACGCTATTGCATTTATAAAAATTCAAACAGAAATAGGCAGTTTTAGTCAATACATTTGGAGTTTTGTTGATGGCAAACCAATAAACAACAACCCAAAAAACCTAAAAGACATTCCTACCACCACAAATTTATCGGATACTATTAGTAAAGATTTAAAGAAAAGAGGTTTTAAATTTGTAGGTTCTACAGTAGTTTACGCACACATGCAAGCCACTGGTATGGTGAATGATCATATTGAAGATTGTGATTTTAAATAAATAAAAATGAACAAAATAGAACACATCGGTATTGCTGTTAAGAATCTTGAGGATGCTAATATTTTATTTTCAAAACTCTTCGGAAAACCGCATTATAAAGAAGAAGAGGTGGTTTCGGAGGGGGTAAAAACATCATTTTTTCAAATAGGTGTTAATAAAATTGAATTGCTCGAAGCTACGAACCCTGAGAGTCCGATAGCAAAGTTTATAGAAAAAAAAGGGGAAGGAATTCATCATATCGCCTTTGATGTTGATGATATTTATTTCGAAATAGAACGATTAAAAAACGAAGGTTTCATTATCCTAAACGAAATTCCTAAAAAAGGAGCCGATAATAAATTAGTATTTTTTCTACATCCTAAAAACACAAATGGTGTTTTGATTGAATTGTGTCAGGAAATTAAATGATTTTAATTTCTTTTATCCTCGCCCCAGAGTAATTTTTTTCGGAGCGTTTTTAGGAATGTTTCATCTTTTATTTCAATCATATTTATTTTGAAATCAGCTTTTTTTATGGTCAAAATGGTATCGTTTTCTACCGTTGCAATTCGAGAGTCAAGAGAAACCAAATATTGATTTTCTCTCCCTGAAACTTTAAGTGTTACAACTGTATCATCGGTAATTACAAGCGGACGGGCATTCAAATTATGTGGAGCAATAGGAGTAATTACTATACTTTTTACATCTGGTGTCAAAACTGGTCCGCCACAACTTAACGAATATCCTGTTGATCCTGTTGGTGTCGAAATTATTAACCCATCTGCCCAATAAGAGTTTAAATACTCTCCGTTAAGTGCCGTTTCTATTGTAATCATCGAAGTAGTATCTTTACGGCTAACTGTAATTTCATTGAGAGCAAAGTTTATTCTATCAAAATCCTGATTTTTTATAGAACTCTCAACACTTATTAAAGTTCTATGCGAAATAGTATATCTTTTTTCTAATATTAATTGTAGAAATTCAGTAATATTATCTTGCGGAACAGTTGCCAAAAAACCCAATCTTCCTGCATTTATTCCAATAATTGGAATACCACTATTACGAACGAATGTTGCCGCCCGAAGAATTGTTCCATCTCCACCAATACTCAACAAAATATCAAAACTACTGTCTAATTCCTGATGAGTTGCAAATGTTTTATATTCTTTTCTTAAAATTTCTTCTTTATACAAAATATCAAGAAATTTTTTTTCAATAACCAACTCTACATTATTGGCATTAAAAAACACAAAAATATCTCTAATAATTGGTCGAGTATCATTTTGATAATATTGTCCGAAGATGGCTATTTTCATTTTTTTACAAATAATTAGTCTAATAAAAAACCAAATTCATACAATTTCGGTTCTATTTTTGTTGCTAAAAGTTCTAATGCGTCTCTCAATTTTATTAATAATTCTGTATAGGTTTCGTCTTCACTTTTATTCTTCATTCTGCCAGATTCGCTTCTTCCTTGAAAATATTCTTTAATATCGTACAACGAAGCGTTTACATTATACTCCCTCTCCCTCGAGGAAGGTTGGGCTGAAACTTGGTGGTAATATTTGTATGTTTTTTTGCCAGCATCAAAAACAGCCTGTGCGGTATCTGAAAAATGAATTGGTTTTTGATATTTTTTTTCTGCCTTACTAAATAAATCTACTGTAATTTCTGTATTAATTTTTCCAGCAATGAATAATGACATAAAGTTGCTTTCAAATTTTGTGCGTGCATTTACTTCTTTTTCAGTAAAAGGAATCCAATGATTAGTACCGTATTTAGATTGTATGTTATTGGTAAACAAAGCGTAAACTAAACAGTCTGATTGAAATTCTAAATCTTTCTCCCATTTTTTGTTTGGAAATAAAAATTGATCTCTATCATTTATCCAATTTGCTTTTATACATTTTCGAACAGTAAAATAGATACAAGCAAATAAAATATTTTTTTGATTTATTAAGAACTGCCCAGCTTCTGTATTATAATTCATTTTGTTGTGTACAATTTGAATCATATTTTGATTTTGAAAATCACTACCTTTAAATGGAAATTTACCAATTAATTGATTTTTTTTAATATCGGCTCTAAAAGGTTTTATCCAATCATTAATATATTGAGAATTGTCGTAAGAATAATACTTTTTTTTGCCAATATTTTTATTGTTTTTATCGAAAACATCAACAGTTATTTTTTTAAATTTTTCTTTTTTTGAAGTATTCCAAATTTTAAAACCAATAGGAAATTTGCCCACAACATTGTCAAAAGTATCTGCTGGAATAATAAATGCTTTTTCTAATTTTGCCAAGAAAAATTTTCTAAAATTCACAAAATGAGGACCAGATAATGTTTTAAGTTTAGAAAATTCTGCAATTATACAATCGGGAATTTCAAAATAAATCCTTGTTAAAAACTGTGCAAATAGCTCTGCATTTCCTTGTCCAAGTTTTTCAGCATATTTTTTATTGGTTAAACTTTGTTCTATTCCACGATTTCCCTCATCTCTTACGGTTAATGTTTTTTTATTACTTGCTTCTTTATAAGGCGGATTCATATAAATAATCAACTTTTTCCTTTTTTCGGGATTGTTAATTATTTCTTGCAATGATTTTGGCAATTTATCAAACGAATCATTCAGAAAATCGAACTTAAAAACATGGTCGTTTAAAAGATTTGATCCATTACCATCTACTGAATTTCTATTCATGGTTTGGATACGGTCTTCCATTACATTTACATCTTGAATATCAAGTGTACTGGCATAAATGTTATATTTATTAGTTAATCCTGCTAGTAAATTTCCTGTTCCTGCGGCACAATCCCAGATATAATACTCCTCTTGCCAATCTTCGCCAAGAACTTTTGCTATATATTCTTGCGATTTTTCTACCCATACACTTGGCGTAAAAAAACTTCCTTTTTCTTCCCTAACATCTTGAGGAACAAGCAACTCTCTTCTATTTGCCATATATTCCCAATAAGCCTCATTTGGTGGTCGTTCATATTTATTCCAAAACTGCTGGTGGGCTAATTGCTTGTCGTTGAAGGCGGTAGAACTCGACGAAAACAATCCAAAATCATTTATTTTTCTATCTAATTCGTAATAGTCTTTTTTAAGTAAAACGAATAATTTATCTTTAATACTTTCGTTTTCTATTGACAATAAATCCGCTAAATAAAAATCACCATCAATAATTCCTGCTTTTTTAGCAACATCCCAGTTTACTGCAATTGTGGGTTTTACAGTTGTTAGCCATTTGCTATAAATAACCATAAAATTGTTTTTATCAATTCTGATTTTTGAAGTTTCAGATTTGCCAACAATAAAATTATTTTCTATAAATTGATGTATTTCTTTATTGTCATTTTCAAAATTAAACGATAAAGAATAGGTGTCTATAATAGTTTTAACTTTGTCATAAACTATTTTAAATTCTTTGGTTTCGTAGTTTGAGGAAGTTACATTCCAATTAAAATCATTGATATAAAAAATATCGCTTATGTTATTATACGGGAGAAATGCTATTTTTTCAGCATCAAAAGCACCCAAAAATGTGGGTGGCAAGTATTTATCAAAAGTTCGTGCTTTTCCAATGGTTAAAATTAATTGGACTATTGATTTATAAATATCAGACTTCCCTTTTTTTGCCTCTGCCCAAAGAAGTGATTCTTTATGAAACAAGTCGTCTTGTTCGCTATCTTTTGAGATAATTTGGTGTCGAGCAATACAAAAATCAACTTTACCAATTATTCTTGTAGCGTCAAAACCTTCAAAATAGTCTTGTGCTATCTTATTTTTTAATTCCTCCTCTAATATATTGGTGTATTTCATTTTATGATTTTAAATACTCAAATATTTTTCTAAATATTCGCTCCTATCTTTCAAAAGATTAATAAAATTATCTTCCTGATGATTCGAAATAATTTCATAACCATACCTACGAAAGGATTGAATGATATTATTCATTTCGCCAACAGCAATTTTTATGGTAATTTCTACCTCCAAATTGTCTGAATTTGAAATAAAAACGCCTAATAATTTACCGTTATTTCCTTCCACAATTTGAGTTATTTGACCTATTGAATAATCGAACGCAGCTTTTTTAATTACTATAATACTTCCTTGTTCTTTTAAAAAAGGAGTTTGATTAAAAAATCCAACAATAGATTCTAATTCATAATAACCTAAATATTTTTGGTCTTGGTCTAAAACTGGAATTAAATTAGTATTATTTTTAGCAAATGATTCTAAAATTTCCATCCAACTCTGACCTTCTCTTACAAAAAAACCTTCTAATGAGTAAAGATAATCTGCAACTGTTTTGTCTGGATCAAAATTTTCTAAATCCTCTTTTGAAAAACTTCCTATATAAGTATTATCTTGAATTACTGGAAAATGTGAGAAATTTTTATCTTCAAAAAAATCTCGAACATCAAGAATTGACTCTTTGTTATTTATCGGTCTGTAATCGTTATTGATATAATCTGTAACTGTTGTCATCTTTTTTTAATTATCGATGTAAATTTATTAAAATTAAACAAAAATGAGTTTGTTTTCGTTGTATTTTTGCAAAAAAATTAATTTTATGACAAAATTAAGCGTAAACATAAATAAAATTGCCACTTTGCGAAACTCTCGTGGTGGCAATGTTCCAAATTTATTACAAGTTGCAAAAGATATTCAAAAATTTGGAGCACAAGGAATTACAATTCATCCACGACCAGATGAGCGCCACATTCGGTATCAAGATGCCAGAGATTTGAAGACAATTATTTACACCGAATACAATATTGAAGGCAATCCTGTCGAGAAATCTTTCGTGGATTTGGTACTGGAAATTAAACCAACACAAGTAACTTTAGTGCCAGATGGAAATGATAATTTAACCTCAAATGCGGGTTGGAATACCATAAAAAACAAAGATTTTTTAACTGAAATTGTTGCCGAATTTAAACGAAATGGAATTCGAACATCTATATTTGTAGATCCTGATAATCAAATGATTGAAGGAGCAAAAGTTATTGGCACTGATAGAATTGAACTTTATACAGAATCGTTTGCTCATCAATTTGGATTAGGGAATAGGGACGAAATTTTAAAATTTACTACTGCTGCAAATTTAGCCTCTGAACTCAAGATAGGCATTAATGCAGGACATGATTTAAGTTTGGATAATATTTTGTTTTTTAAACAAAACATACCTAATTTACTCGAAGTTTCTATTGGTCATGCCTTAATTTCAGAAGCTATTTATCTTGGTTTGGATAATGTTGTGAATATGTATTTACAAAAGCTGAAATAATTTAAACCCAAATTACGCATTAGACTTCGTTATGAAAACCCAAAATGCAATAAAAATAAGTGCTCACGGACTATTTTTGAAGAAAGAATACTTTTGTATTTTGAATTTAAAAATAGGAGTAAGTGCTTGTTTTTGAAGTAGTTTGAGTTTGGAATAGATTTCTAATGCGTAATTTGGGTTAAAGTTACCTATAATTTTTCAAAAGATACTAATTTCTTATCTTACCGCATCGAAACAAGTTATATTAACCCGACGAAAGAAAATAGATAAAAGAAAATAGACTATATGTCTTATTTTCAAAAGTTTATATTTTTTTAATTTACTGATATATTACCGTCATTTTAATATTTAAAATTAATTTTGATTTCAAAACCTAATGTAAAATTACACTCCGTCATTTGAATAGAGATAGATTATTCTAAACTTAATTTAAAATAAAAAGAGGCTGTCATTTCTGACAGCCTCTCTTATTTGATATTTAAAAATTAAATTATTTTACTAATTTAACTTCAACTCTTCTGTTATTAACTTTTCCAGCTTTAGTTTTGTTGCTATCTATTGGCATAGTCTCTCCAAAACCTTTTGATGATAATCTAGAAGTAGCAATTCCATTATCTACTAAATATTTAACAACTGCAGCTGCTCTATTTTCAGATAATTTCATATTTGCAACATCTTTTCCATCGCTATCAGTATGTCCTTCTAAGCTGAAGTTAGCAGCAGGATATTCTTTTAGGATTGCAGTCATTGCTTCTAATACTGGCATTGTTTGTGCTTGGAATGAAGATTTTGATGTTTCAAACAAAATAGTTTTAGCATAATCATTTAATCTTTTCATTACGCTGTCATCAACAACTTGTTCTGGGCAACCAAAGTTTGCAACAGTTCCTTTTACAGCTGGACATTTGTCATCTTTATCAAGAACTGAATCTTCGTCTGTATCTGGCCATGGGCAACCTGCGTTTGCTGTTGGTCCTTTTACCGTTGGACATTTATCAGATGCGTCAGCAACACCGTCTCCGTCAGTATCAGGACAACCTGCTAATGATTTTAAACCTGCTACAGTTGGACATTTGTCATCTTTATCAGCAACACCGTCTCCGTCAGTATCAGGACAACCATTGAAAGCTGCTAAACCAAAATCATCTGGACAAGAGTCATCTTTATCAATAACTTTATCTCCATCTCTATCTGGACAACCATTAAATTCTTTAGTACCTGCTTCGTTTGGACAAGCATCGTCTTTGTCGTAAATTCCATCTGAATCAGTATCTTTTCCTCCAAATTTGAAAGAAAGACCTAAAAAGTGTTGTACTACTGTAGGAAGATTAGCTGCTGTTCCTCTCAATGCTGTATCATCGAATGAGTGTTTGTATGTAGCATTGTATGACAATCCTACCATATCAGTAAACCAATAAGCTAAACCTAAACCAGCGTTTAGTGTTCCTGCTTTTGCATCTTCTCCCATCCAAGTATAACCTCCACCAATGTTTGCAGACGGTTCGAATTTTTTAGATTTTATTAGACTCATGAAACTGTATTTAATAACAGCATCGGCAGAATAATAATTCAAATCATTAGGATTTGTAACTAAATAGCTTCCTGTAGCTACAAATTTTGTAATTTTGTTTACAGATCCTGTAAGTCCGAATGAGAAATTATCTCCAACATATTTTGATACATTTAAGTAAGATACCGATGGAATATAGTTCCAGTTGTCTTTTGCATTAAAAAATTGAGAGAATTGATCAGTTACTTTAGATGCTGCGCTTACACGAGTATCTACTACATTTGCTCCAAAGCTTATTGCCCATGGATTGTTACTGTCTTGTGCTTGCGAGTTTAAACCTGCAAGTAATAGCACAACAGCAAATAATTTGTTAAGATGTTTCATACTTTTAAATTTGTTTAAATTATAATATTTAGGCAAAAATAATACTTAATTTTTAATTTCAAAACGAAACGCTAAAAAAATTAATGTTTGAATCAATCTTTTTAGCGTCTTTGTAAGGGGGAAATTAAGAATTTTTTTTATTCTAATTCTATTTTTTTTAGTGATGCTTTTTCAGCCAAAATTATGGCATTGTAGGCATTTACTATTTTTCCTGATTTACAAGCGTTTGCAAAAGGACGATTTTCTTTATTCTCGCCTAAAACAACTGGAATTGTTATTGAAGTTCCAGATTCCATAATAATTTGTTTTACTTGTTTGGCAGATAATTTAGGATAGTACGAACGGATTAAAGCGGCAACACCCGCAACATTTGGCGATGCCATAGAGGTGCCTTGCTCATATTTATATTTTCCGTTCGGCACGGTAGCGTAAATTTTCATCCCTGGCGAATAGATATCTACATTTTTTGTTCCGAAATTAGAAAAATTGGCTACCATATTTGCTCCATAGCTTGAATTTAATGCTCCTATTGACAAGAAGTTATCTGAAATTTCGATTGATTTATCCATAGAGTCATTTGGGTAATTGTCTTCAATATCTACATCTTTACCGTCGTTTCCTGCTGCATGAACGATTAGCACATCTTTACTTTCGGCATATTTTATTGCTTCCCAAACCCATTCTTTGTGTGGTGAATAATCTTTACCAAAGCTACCATTGATTACTTTTGCTCCATTATCTACTGCGTATCTTATGGCAAGTGCGATATCTTTATCGTATTCATCTCCGTTTGGTACCGCACGGCAAGCTAATATTGAAATATTAGAATTCACTACACCATCTCCTCCTATTTTATTTCCACGAATTTGTGCTATAATTCCTGCAACATGTGTTCCGTGTAATGCGTTTTCTACATCAAGACCTTTTACATTATTATTACCGTATTTTTTATCGTTAATATCTTCCGGATTATCTCCTGTTTTTCTACCATTAAAATCTACATTCAAATTGTAATTTATTTGCCCATAAATATAATCAATATATTCTTTAATTTCTGATTGAAACCCTTCGCCTGCTTGGGTTGCAATACTTGTCATAATCATTTTTGATTTTAACAAGGACTCATCCGTAGTGGTTATTCCTTTTAAATCATCAATGGAGTAAAGTTCTTTTTTTAGGTGTTTTCTAATGTTCTTATCGGCATTGGCTATCATATCAACCTGTTCTTTTTGTGGGGTAACTTCTGCTAATTTTTTATCTAATTCTGCCTTTGCTTTTGCATAATCAGGGCCGTTACTGCCTTTTTTTACAATCCGGGTTAATTCTAATTGTTCATCGTAAGTATCTCCAAGAAAATTCCAACCATTGATATCGTCAATGTATCCATTATTGTCATCGTCTTTTTTGTTTCCTGCAATTTCTTTTTTATTGACCCAAATTTTTCCTTTCAAATCTGGATGGTCAATGTCAAGACCAGAATCTACAACTCCTACTATAATAGGTGTTGATTTTCTTCCTTTTAATAATTCTTTGTAAGTTCTATCAATGCTCATTCCGGGCACGGTGTCTTTATCAATATCTAAATGACTCCATCTTTTTAAATCGGCTTCCTTAATAGGTGTTGTTTTTGTTGGTCGTTTATCAATGTTTACAGGATTTGTGCTAATCATTTGCCCGACAGACCCGCAGCCTACTACTGCAAAGGCAATTATTGTTGCTACACAGAAAGATTTGTTTAGTTTCATATATATAAATTTATTTGGTTATCAGTTGTATTATCTGTCTGTCAATAGGCAGATTTTATTGTTTTTTATTGGTTAATTTTACTTACACCGATTTGTTATATTTCGGTCTATTGTGAGGTTAGTATTGATTTTATTTATTTGTTACAAAAATAAGAATATTATTACCAAACTGTCATTTTTTTGACAATTATAATAGTTTGGGTTAAAAAAAAGCTTCTGGGTAAATTATTATTTTCACGATATAAATGGGAGCATTAAAAGCTGTTTTTAATTTAGCTTGCCTGTTTATCAAGTTTCTGTATCCAAAACCTGCTCCAAGACCTATCCAATCATTAATTTTATATCCCGCCTGACCAGATATTTCATTTACCAACAGACTAACATTTACATCACTTACTATTTCGTCGTTAATCTCCTGAGTAAAACTCGGTTTTCCGTAGCCAATTTGCTCGGTTACAAAGCATTCCCAGTTTTTATTTTTATATAAAATCCAATCGTTAAAAAGGCTTATGTACCAAAAATTAACCGTATTTGTTTCTTCTTTTCCTGTCCTTTTATTAAGATATTGTATCGTTACGGGATTTATAATAAACGACACTCCGAGTCCTAAACGGGTTTTATTTTTGTACTGAATTCCTACTTTTGCTCCAAAAATAGTGATGTCGTTTTTCGCAATACTTGAAAATCTATTGTCAAGCTGAAAGGCAAATTTCCATTTTTTGACCTCATTGTTTTGTGAAAAAACAGAGTTTGATAGGCATATTAATAAAACGAAAAGTATATTTTTAGGCTTAAACATTGTTGTTTTTTTGAAATGAAATTATCTTTTTAAACTTTTGTTTTCAAAACTTGAAATATCTATAACTGACTCTAAATCAACATCAAAAGAAATGTTTACACTGTCGCCAACAATAGTTACAGGTAGCTCATTTGATAATTGAGAGGATCCTACAAAAATGTTTGGAAAATTTTTTACTTTAAAATAATAGAAACTATTTCCATTTTTTACATCGTTTTGAATTCTGGTAATGATAGATTTTAACTGCTTTTTAGTCGAAACGCTGTTTGCATTTATTTTATTATCTGCAGAATTATAAACATTTTTGTATGAAGTTAAGGTTTCTCTCATTGTATTGCCAACACCAACAATAGTATAATCGGAAATGGCAACCATTGCAAACATTTTTACTAATCCGCCATTGTCTTTAAGGGTCATTACATAGGTTGGAATATTATTTATATTATATGGTATTGGTAGTGAGGCTGTATATCCTTTTTCTTGAACTTTTCCTTGTGCCGAACGCTGTGCGGCATATTCTGTTGCTCCGCTTTGTTTGTAAAAAGTAGTTTCCTTGGTTCTGGTATCTACTAAGACAAAACCAACCGCCGATTCATCTTTTCCGACAGAAGTTAATCCTGTGTACCAATATGATTTATGATTTTGTCCATAAACCAAAGTTAATCCTTCTGTAATTTGAAGTTTATTTGCGTTAGAAAAATTCCAATATCCGTTCACTAGCTCGCCCCAATCATTTAGTTGGTTTTCTATAAAAGCAATTGGTTGTATTCTATCTACCCATAACGGGGTTTTTGCAATAGAATATTCGGAAATTTTACCCGTTTGTGCATCTAAAATAATTGTTCCAATAGCATCGTTTGCTGAAAAACCAATTTTTTTTACATATTTTGTAACTATCCAAAACGGATTTCCTTTATCGTCAATTTCAAAACTAAAATCGGTTAAACCAGCCGTCATATAGCCATTAAAATACAGATGTCTTTTTATATCAGACTGAAAATAAGCTCCTTGCTGATATTTAATTTTCACCTCTTTACCCTCAATATTTTGTACTAATTTTACATCTCGCTCATTAGTTGCCGATACCATTACATATCCTGCGGTGCCTTCTTTATTGTTGAGCCACTTAAAAAAACCTGAATGCAAAAGCGGTGCAACCCAATATAAATCATTATTTACTTTTTGAATACAAAACTCGCCTAACTCTACCTGACTGCCTAAAGCGGGTTGTGATCCTAATGTTTTTTCTCCTAAAAGATGTGCTAAATTCTCATCTACTACTCTAATTTTATCAATAGAAATGGGTGCAATGTGGTTAGAAATATTTTCTCCGTTTTTTACATTTCCAATTAGTTCCTGATAGGATTTAGTGTGCAACATCTTTGAACTTGTAATAATTGGCAAAGCAATAATATAAAAAAGTAGCCCTAAAATTAAGAAAATAAAAATTTTATTTGGTTTCTTATTAATTCTTACTTGTTTGTATTCTGTTGATAATGAAATACCTGTAAACTGAATCGTATAAAAAGCAATCAAAACCAATACAATTATAGGTACTTTCAAAAAACCATAATTAAATACAGGCATAAAGAAATAAATCATCAATAGTGCTAACACTATTATAAGAAGGAAAGGGGTAATTTTTTTCATCTGATTATAATATTTTATTTATTGGAAGATGGAACACTCATAATCAAATCCTTGTGTGTTGGAAAATTTCCATCATGGGCGTTTCATTTTATTTGAAGATTAAAATTATACAATTATACGCAAAAAGTTAAGTAATGTTACAAATAAAACAGACAATAGTTTTAAATTTTTATAAATTAAACTACTTTTGTATTTTAATTTTTTAAATAGAAGCTATGAAAGCATACCTATTTCCAGGTCAAGGAGCTCAATTTACAGGAATGGGCAAAGAATTATATGAAAATTCTGAATTAGCCAAAACAATGTTTGAAAAAGCCAATGAAATTTTGGGTTTTAGGATTACAGATATTATGTTTAACGGTAGTCCCGAAGCCTTAAAAGAAACTAAAGTTACGCAACCTGCCGTTTTTTTACACTCGGTTGTATTAGCAAAAACAATAGAAAATTTTAAACCCGAAATGGTTGCAGGACATTCACTTGGCGAATTTTCAGCATTAGTTGCCAGTGGAGTATTAAGTTTTGAAGACGGTTTACAATTAGTCTCAAAAAGAGCATTAGCTATGCAAAAAGCTTGCGAAATTACACCATCTACTATGGCGGCGGTTTTAAATCTTGAGGATAAAATTGTGGAAGACATTTGTGCCTCTATTGATGGGGTTGTGGTTGCTGCAAATTATAATTGTCCTGGTCAATTAGTAATTTCTGGCGAGTTTACGGCTGTTGAAAAAGCTTGCGAGGTGATGAAAGCTGCTGGTGCAAAACGGGCATTAATATTGCCTGTTGGCGGTGCTTTTCATTCGCCAATGATGGAACCAGCCCGAGAGGAACTAGCAACAGCAATAGAAAACACAACTTTTTCAAATCCTATATGTCCTGTTTATCAAAATGTTACGGCAAGTGCTATTTCTGATGCCGATGAGATTAAGAAAAACCTCATCATTCAGCTAACTGCTCCTGTAAAATGGACACAATCTGTAAAACAAATGATTGCCGATGGTGCAACCTTATTTACCGAAATTGGTCCTGGAAAAGTTTTAACAGGATTGGTTAATAAAATAGATAAAGAGGCTGTTGTTGCTAATATCTAAATCAAATCTATTGAAAAAAATATTACCCGTATTTTCTTATTTATTCCATCCAATATTTATTCCAACAATGGGATGTGTATTGTTTTTTTATATAACCAAAGGTTATTTTTTTGCAACAAAATTTGAAGTACTTTTAATTTTATTTCAGGTGGTTTTGCTTACCGTTTTTCTTCCAGTATCCTTTTATTTTTTATTAAAATCTTTTGGAATGGTAGATACTATAATGATTTTAAACCTCTCTCAACGAAAAAAACCATTAATAATCCAAGCAATATTAATACTTATCCTAATTAAAGAAGGTGTTATTGAAAATAGGGTTTTTGAACTTTATTATTATTTCTTGGGTGGTTTTTTAAGCACCATTTTTATACTTATTTTTCTTTTTTTTAAAATAAAAATAAGCATCCACATGGTTGGTATGGCGTCTTTATTGTTTTTTGTTGTTGGATTAAGCCTTCATAATTATACTAATTATATCGAGCTAATTTCTTTTTTGTTATTACTAACTGGTTTTGTAGCCTCGTCAAGGCTTTTGATGAAAGCCCATACAAATAAGGAGTTGTTTTTTGGTTTTGTATCAGGAATGATATCGCAGGTTGTTTTTTGGTATTTTTGGTTATAAAAATTCCCCTTCGGGTTTTTCTTTTAAGGTATAATCCAAAAAAGAAAAATCCGAAGGGGGAAGTATTTTACAATTATCACACCTTTTTATCAGTCCAGCAATTTTTTATTTAAAAGCCTTTTCGCCAGGAAAATAAGACATATCCCCCAGTTCTTCTTCTATTCTTAATAATTGATTATATTTTGCCATTCTATCAGACCTAGAGGCGGAACCTGTTTTTATTTGTCCGCAATTTAAGGCAACTGCTAAATCGGCAATGGTATTGTCTTCGGTCTCGCCCGAACGATGACTCATTACAGAGGTGTAACCTGCTCTATGTGCCATATTTACTGCCGCAATGGTTTCGGTTAGAGTGCCTATTTGGTTTACTTTTACTAAAATTGAATTGGCAATACCTTCATTAATTCCTCTCGAAAGTCTTTCTACATTGGTTACAAATAAATCATCTCCTACTAATTGTGTTTTGGCTCCAATTTTTTCAGTCAAGTATTTCCAACCTTTCCAATCATCTTCATACATCCCGTCTTCAATCGAAATAATTGGATAATTAGCTGCTAAATCGGCTAAATAATCGGCTTGTTCCTCACTGCTTCTTATTTTTCCTCCCGCTCCTTCAAATTTTGTATAATCGTATTTTCCATCTACATAAAATTCTGATGCGGCACAATCTAATGCTATCATTACTTCGTCGCCAAATTTGTATCCTGCTTTTTCAACTGCTTTTTTAATAGTGTCTAATGCGTCTTCTGTTCCGCCTGCTAAATTTGGTGCAAAACCACCCTCATCCCCTACTGCTGTTGATAAACCACGATCGTGAAGCACTTTTTTTAGGTGATGAAAAATCTCCGTCCCCATTTGCATAGCATGTGTAAATGAAGTTGCTTTTACGGGCATAATCATAAATTCCTGAAATGCAATTGGTGCATCGGAATGAGAACCTCCATTAATAATATTCATCATCGGAACGGGCAATGTATTAGCAGAAACCCCACCAATATATCGGTATAATGGCAATCCAAGTTCGTTTGCAGCGGCTTTTGCAGCGGCTAATGAAACCCCTAAAATGGCATTTGCTCCAAGATTTGATTTATTTGCCGTACCGTCTAATTGTATCATCATTTGATCAATTAAATTTTGTTCAAAAACTGATGTTCCTAAAAGTGCTTCTGCAATTTTTGTGTTTACATTTTCAACCGCTTTCAGAACTCCTTTTCCTAAAAATGAAGAACCGCCATCTCGAAGTTCAACTGCCTCATGCTCGCCAGTTGAGGCTCCAGATGGCACCGCAGCACGACCTAAAACACCGTTCTCGGTAACTACATCTACTTCTATTGTTGGATTTCCTCGTGAATCAAATATTTGTCTTGCGTGAATTTTAATAATAATACTCATAATAAATTGTTGTTTTAAAAAATTAGGAAATAGTGTTTTTATCGCTTACAAAGATAAATATTTTGGCTTTAAATTTGAAATAAAACATGTCAAATGTAACATATCTATTTTTTTTTGCCTTCGATTAATGATTTTTTAATACTCTAATTTTCCAACATAACGCATTAATTTTACAATTTTAGTCTTTCGGTTATTAATGAAAGTTGAAGAGTTGGTTGCTTTAAATTTTCGAGGGTTAGGCAAAATTGCGGCAATACTTGCGGCTTGTTGGGGAGTCAATTTTACGGCTTCTTTTTTGTACCAATGTTTTGCTGCGGCTTCAATGCCATAAACTCCGTTGCCCATTTCTATTGAGTTAAGGTAAACTTCCATTATCCGTTCTTTGCCCCAAACAATTTCGATAAGTATTGTAAAATAGGCCTCAAAAGCCTTTCGGATATAACTGCGTCCTTGCCATAGAAATACATTTTTTGCAGTTTGTTGACTAATTGTGCTTCCGCCTTTAATTCGTCTGCCTCTGTTATTGTTCTTAAAGGCTTTTTGCATCGCTGTAAAGTCAAAACCATTGTGGGTTAGAAAAGTACCGTCCTCACTGGCAATAACTGCTTTCTGGATATTTATTGATATTTCCTGAATTGGCACCCAGTCGTGGCTACAAATCATTTCGTTATTTGCTGCCTTTTGTTCCATTGCCCTTGTAATCATTAGTGGGGTGAATGGTACTGGAATAAATTTAAAAATAACAACCAAAACAAAGGATACTTCAAAAAAGAGAAGTACTGTCTTTTTAATAAAATTAAATGTTTTTTTTATCATAAAAAATTAAATTATAGTTACAAAATTACCCTAATTATAATTCGTAAAAAAGTAAAAGATTGAATATTTGATTAAAAAAATGCTCGTAACTGTATATTTCCAGTATGAATAGTTTGGCTGTTTTCTGATTTTCGTCCTTGATAATTAAGGTTTAATTCTAAATATTGTGTAAGATTTTTTTGTAAAAAAAACCGCCAAGAAGTGTTTTTTCCTACCTGAAACCCCTCAAGCATCTGAAAGGCTGCGGGCGATAATTCGTTGCCTATAAAATTATTTTCATACAAAGAAATTTCAGCATTTGTTATGAATTTTTTTTCATTATTATAAGAAAATGAAGTCCCAAAATGATTTTGTTTTAAGAACTCAATACCTATTAAATTTTGTTTTTTCTGAAATTCATAGAACACTGCAAAATTTGCATTTTTGTTCAACAGATAAGATATTTTAGGAACTATTTGAAAACCTTTTATTTCATAATTTCTACTGCTGTAATTTTCTGATTTTGAGTGTGATAGAAAATTTTTTTCGTCAAATGAAATTAACCATAATTTTTGTATCAAATGAGCATATTCTAATTGATGATATTCCAAATTATTTTCAACACTTCCAACGGATAAAAAATTTTTACTATTATTACTTGAAAAAGAATAGGTTATGGAGTTTTTTTGTTTGCCTCGATGATAATACAAACTATTTTTGAAATTAGAATTTAAACCTAATAAATCATTATCTCTTTGAAACGGATTTAGATTAAAACTATCAGAGCTTCTAACTGCTTTTTGTTCAATTAGGTAGCTTGTTTGATTATAAAAAAAAGATAGTATTTTTTTTAACCCTTTCTCATTTTGCCAAACATTTGGATTTAAAATTAACGATTCTGAAAACCTATTTTGATGTGTTTTTATAAAAATTTGGTTGGGCAAAAATACCCTAACAAATTTTGCTTGATCTGGAAATGGTGCAATCTCAAATTCCTGCAATTCTTGAATTCCGTTGGCATTATAGTCATACCAAGTATAAACTCCCATTCCTGGTGCAACCTCAAGATAGGTAAATTCTTGTTGCGGAATTGTGCCTGATGTGGTTTCAAGAGCGGTTGTGGTTTGAACCAGATCGAAAAAAAACCGTCCGTTGTGCAAAAATCGAGAATTTAACGAATTCTGATTTTTAATCGCCTCATTTTCAAATTTAAGAGTTCTGTAGTTTACAAATAAAGACAAATCGTTTGTTTTGGTTTTTATTATTTTTGAATTGATATAATAAGAATTTGAATTATTTACTCGTTGCAAAATACCTGCATACAAACTGTCGTTTAATCGTTTCAAAAAACCAAGTTCTAGAAAAACTTTTGTACTATCACCTTTACCAACAAAACCGCCAAATTCAATAAATTTTTGACTTAAATTGGATAATTTATTAGTGCTTTTAAGTACTTCCTGATTATTTTCGGTTCTAAAACTACTACCAATCCAGTGTTTTTTAAGATGATATTTTGTTGTAAAATTATTTCTTAAAAATTCAGATTTAGCATAAGTTCCTTCGCTTCGTAAAAAACTACCAGCGTTTTGAATTATAAAATTACAAACTTTAAAACTGCCATCAATTTTGTGTTTATTTCCTAAAAATATATCTGTAAAAGACAGATTTTCAAATTGATAAGATATTTTTCCTTGATTTGGTAAAATAAAATCCAAACCAGATGTTAAATAACTTTGATTGTTAATAATTGGCAAACTGGTTGGTGTCAAATTCCAATCTCGGTTAAACTCTATAGAAAAAAGTCTTTCTATGGTTGTGAAGTTTTTATGAATAAATTGATAATTTATAAAACTATCAACTTTCCATTTGTTAGAAAACAGTCTTTGCTTTAAATTTATTTTACTCGCAACTCCTTGATTGTCTTGATCATCAATAGCGGAAAAAAGATTTTTATCATTATTACTGACAGTCATTTCGAAATTCAAAAAGGTTTTTTCGGTTGGATTGTATTTACCTAAAACGGTTGCTAATTGTATTTGATTTGGGGGAATAAGTTTTATGGTTGGTTCGTAATTTCCTTGTAAAACCCCAGCAATAGGAGCGGTATATTGATAAATTTTTCCAATAGCGGCTGTGTTTGATAAAACATAATTACCCAAATTATTGCCAACAAAACTAAACTTTACGCTATAAAGTATATCTGTCGAATTATTTGAATATTCAAAAGTACTAATCCCAGAAACGATTGTTTTTTTATATAAAATTTTATTTGTAGAATAACTATCCTGATAGGCAGACGCTGCATTCATTAGGTTTTGATTATCACCTGCATTTGCTAATATTTGTGCCTGTTCTTCCGATAGATTTTGTTGTATTGGTTGGTTTTTTACATCGTTTTCGGAATAAATAGAACCGCTTAAACTCCATTTTTTGGTTTCTTGAGCTAAACCGCCATAGGTTACAAAACGAGTATAATTTCTATCCGTGTATTGATATTCTATAACAATTCTCATTTCGGAAGTGATAGGAAACTGGGAAGTAAATTTTATTTCACCAGCATTATAATCAATAATATAGTCTTCTTTTTCGCCTAATTTTTTCAGAATCCCGTTTACAAAAACCTTCTCGCTTCCTGGAATCACCAAAATGTATAATTCTCCATTTTCGCCTCGTAATTTATAAGGTCCTTGGTTACCTTCTTGGGCTATGAAATTGCTTTTTGCATATTTGCCCTGAACCAAAGCTGCGTTTGCAAAAACAGTTGTTGTCGAATTGTCATTATCAAATTTAAAATTTGCGGACAAACCTTGTACTTTTTTATTAAAATTTAAGAATGTCGATTTGCGGTTTTCTAAAAATAAATCGCCCGCCCTAATGTTCCATTTATCAGAAAAAAATTCAATGAAAATCTGGTCAAATTCTGTTAATTTTTGAGAATATCCACCGTTTCTTAAAGGCAAATTACTATCCTGAATAGAGGCTTTAACGCTCACCTTGTCTGACATTTTGCCTGTAATTTGCAAATCAAGATTAGAATTTACCACCGAATTTTGATTGTTTCCAATAGTAATGCCTCGGGTAATGCTGCCAGAAGTATTCAAACCATCAAATGGTTTATTTTTAATTGCCGTATTTACATTAATTGTATATAAATCACCTCCAAATTGGTTACTAACTACTTTATTTGAATCATAAATATGGTATTCTTTGGTTAGGTAATCAGGATATTTAAGATAATTTACAGTCAGTGTATCTTTATTTTTTGGATAATTTTTATTAAAAATCAAGCTGCTTTTCTTAAAATCTATTGTATAAAAAGAAGTGGGTATTTCTTTATTATTTCTATCTATAATTTTAAAAAACTGGTTGTTGATACACTTATTATCAATAAAAATAGTGTCGTTTGTAGAAATAATTTTCTTGCTTGCATAGGGGGAATAAATCTCTTGTGCATCCAGATTTGCCGTGAGAATTAGTAAGAACGCTAAAATTATTTTTCGACACATATTTTATAATAACCCAGAAATCTCAAAAATAGTATGTTTTTAAGGTAAAAAAATAATAATTTATAATACATTCAATATCTGTTCTTTAATTTTTTCTAATTCATCTTTCATCATTACTACTAATTTTTGCATCTCAGTATGGTTTGATTTGGATCCCATTGTGTTAATTTCTCTACCCATTTCTTGTGTAATAAAAGCGAGTTTTCTGCCATTGGCATTTGGTTCGTTGATGGTTTCTAAAAAATAATCTAAATGGTTTGTTAGTCTAACTTTTTCTTCTGAAATGTCTAATTTTTCGAGATAATAAATCAATTCTTGTTCAAAACGGTTTTCGTCAACAGCAATTTTGAGTTCTGCAATAGCATGATGCAGCTTGGATTTTATATTTTGCACTCTTTCAGGTTCGAGTTCAAGGGCTTGATACATATTTGAACGGATATTTGCAATGCGAAGTAGGAATTCTTTTTCTAATGATTTTCCTTCGTCATGACGAAAGTTTATGATATTTTCTATAGTTTGAATAATTGTTTTATGAATATCAGTCCATTCGTTTTCGTCAATTTCTTCTCGAACAATTTTTAACGAATCTGGGATTCTAATTGCCATTTTCATCAGCTCGGTCTCGTCAGCTGTTGGGTTAATTTGTTTAAATTGTTTGATGTATGATTGTAGAACTGCAACATTAATTTGTGAACTGGTTTCATCTGCTGTATTTTCAATAAAAACGGTGCAGTCTATTTTTCCTCTTTCTAATTTTGTTGCAATTTCGTTTCTAATAGCTAATTCCTTTTCTCGATAAACATAGGGCAATCTAACATTTAAGTCCATTCCTTTGCTGTTTAGTGATTTTATTTCAACGGTTACTTTCTTACTGGCAATTTGCAGAGTTGCTTTACCAAATCCTGTCATTGATTGTATCATTTTTATCTTTTTTGTGGGGTTTATAAGGTTTTTATTTTTTTTAATAACGGCAAATTCAAGTTATATATGAACCCTTCCATTGCTGTTATTTGTTTGTAAAGATACCTCTTTTGGAGTTAAAAAACAAAATTCCTCTTTTTTGGTCTTCCTACAGATTTATTCTTTTTTATTTTTTCTAATAGCTTAGTTTGGGAGAAATTTTCTTTATTTAATAACTCAATTGCTTATCTTTGTTGCTGTGTTGCACGAGCCAATGGAGAACTGGCAAAGCAATTGACTCCATTTTTGTGCATTTTGATTGAGGAGTAAGTCCAATAATTTTTAACTGTTTAGAAAAAGGAAAATATGAAATACATTGCGAAAATCAAAAGTTTAAGAAAATAATTTATAATGATAACAGATAAAAACCCACAACGCACATCGATAGCCCAATTAGGAGAATTTGGACTAATAAACCATTTGACCAGCCAGTTTAAGATAAACCAACCTACAACTATAAAAGGAATTGGAGACGATGCTGCGGTATTAGATTTCGGAACAAAAAAAATAGTTATTTCAACCGATTTACTTATAGAAGGCGTGCATTTTGACTTGTCCTATATGCCTCTAAAACACCTTGGCTATAAGGCAGTTGTAGTTAATGTTTCTGATATCTGTGCAATGAATGCCAAAGCAACACAAATAACAGTTTCGGTAGCAGTTTCAAATCGGTTTTCATTAGAAGCTCTAGAAGACTTATTTGCAGGAATTGCTCTTGCTGCCAATGAATATAAGGTTGATGTAATAGGTGGAGATACAACCTCATCTCAAAAAGGATTAATCATCAGCATTACTGCAATTGGCGAGGGCGACACCTCTGAAATTGTTTATAGAAACGGTGCAAATGATACTGATTTGTTAGTTGTTTCGGGTGATATAGGTGCTGCTTATATGGGGTTGCAGGTTTTAGAAAGGGAGAAACAAGTTTTTAAAGTAAATCAGAACAACCAGCCAGATTTAGATCCTTATGCTTATTTAATTGAAAGACAGTTAAAGCCCGAAGCAAGGAAAGATGTACGAACCCTTTTACACGCATTAGAGATAAAACCTACAGCGATGATTGATATTTCGGATGGATTATCCTCTGAAATTATTCATATCTGCAAACAGTCAAATGTAGGTTGTAATTTATATGAAGATAAACTGCCATTAGATCCTCAATTAATTGCAACTTGCGAAGAGTTTAAAATTGATAGCACAACCGTTGCTATAAATGGAGGTGAAGATTATGAATTGCTTTTTACAATTAAAATAGAAGATTTTGAGAAGATAAAAGCCAATCCAAATTTTACAATAATTGGTCATATCACTCAAAAAAGTGAAGGCATACACTTAGTAACTCGTGCCAATACAAAAATACCTTTAAAAGCTCGTGGTTGGAATGCTTTGAGTGAATAAAAAAAGCTGTCCAAAAAGGACAGCTTTTTTTATGGTGGGTTCTATAATTGATATTACTTTACAATTAAAAATTCAGATCTTCTATTTTGTTGGTGCTCTTCTTCAGAGCATTTAGAAGCCTCACACGAAACTTTTAATTCAGTTTTTCCAAGACCCACACCATCAATTCTGTCTTTTTGAATTCCTTTTGAGATAATATATTGTACGGTTGAATTGGCTCTTCTTTCAGATAAATTCATATTATAAATATCGCCACCTCTAATGTCAGTGTGCGATTTTACCATAACTACCATCTCTTTTTTATCTTTCATTACCTGAACAACTTTGTCCAACTCAAACGCACCTTCTTGTGTAATATTACTTTTGTTATAGTCAAAATAAATTGGATTTAAAATAATTTCGATAGGAGAAACAATAACCTCAATAGGATTTAAACCTGCATTAACAGTAACTTTTGCTGTTTTAACAATCTTTTCAACTGGAAAGATATTTCCTTCATAACCTTCTTTTGAAGCCTGAATTGTATAGGTTTTCTCGCACTGAATTTTAAAGGAAACTTCTCCTTTTTCATTACTCATCTCACTCGCAATCACATTTTTATTCTCATCGACAATAGACACTTTTGCATCTGCAAGAACTTCTCCATTTTTAAGATTAGTAACAACAGTATTAACATCCATAGCACATACTGGATTTGCCTGATAAATATCGTCGTTTCCGCCTCTGTTACTTGAAAAATATCCTTTGTTTTTACTATCATATAATACAAATGAAAAATCGTCTTTTTCAGAGTTTACTGGTTTTCCTAAATTATAAGATTCTTTATCAGCAACTAAATCATAAGAAAAAATATCATACCCACCTAAACCTTGTCGACCTGTCGAAGCAAAATAAAGTGTTTTACCATCTTCGGTAACGGTAGGAAAACTTTCATTACCTTCGGTATTTACATTTGTTCCAAGATTTTGTGGTTGTCCAAAACCTCCATTTGCATTTAAACTTACCTTCCAAATATCTATCCCACCAATACTTCCTGGCATATTTGATGAAAAATAAAGTGTTTTACCATCGGGTGCTAAAAATGGATTTGCAGTAGAATATTCTTTACCATTAAATGATAAGGAAGTAAAATTAGTCCATTTTTCATTGAGCCATTCAGCTTTAAATAAATTTACTTGACCTATTTTATCTTTGTTCTTTGCTTTTACAAAGTTATTGTCTTTTAGACTTTCGCTGGCAAAATAAATAGTTTTTCCATCGTTTGACAATGCTACTGGTCCATCGTTAAATTTTGAATTCAATTCTGAAACTGGCAACGGATTAGTAACTGTTCCATCAACATTATAATTGGCTTTATAGATGTCTAAATATGGTTCATTATTCCAACCTAAATTTTTTCCTTTTTTATTTCTAGCACTTGCAAAATAGAAATCATTTCCTTTTAAAATTGCTCCAAAATCTGATTTATCACTATTTAATGAAGTTAAAGCTACTGCCTCAAATTCCTTTTGTTTTGATAATAATTTTGGCAGATAATCAGGGTTAGATTTAAATGCTCTTGCTCTTTGATCATTCGGAACTAATGATGAAAATTTCTTCATCTGCAAATTCGCCTCTTCATATTTAGCATCTGCTTTTAGCATTTGAACATAGTGGTAATAAATTTCTGGGTCTTGATTACTATCCGCAGCAATTGCTTTTTCATACCAAGTTACAGCCGCTGATGGATTAAAAATATTGTAATAACATTCAGCAAGTTGTCGGTAAACATAAACATCCCCTTTGTCTTTTTCTGTCAGTTTAAAATACGAAGCGGCTGCCGATACATACTCTAATCTATTATACTGTTTATCTGCTCGTTTGGTTTCGCTGTTTTGTGCAATTATAGTACTGCTTACAAGAATGAAACATAATGTGGTATATAAATTTTTCATTGTTTTTGAGTTATTTATGTTTTAAAAATATCTTGAAGAACGAGAAATTCTTTTTGGAAAATTCAAATCAAAAAGAATTATTATTTCGTGTGATGATGGAGTTGAAATATTTAAGCTTGAAACAATATGATCATAAGCATACCCTATTCTTAATTCGGGTGTAATTGCATAATTTACCATTGCCCCAAAACTGTCTTCAAATCTATAAGATGCTCCTGCTTCAAATTTTTCATGAAAAAGAAAATTAGTATTCAAATCAAATGTAGGTTTTACTCCAAATGATGATTTTACCATAAAAAACGGTTTGAATTTTACATTTGGATTAATATCAAAAACATATCCTCCTGTAAAAAAATAATGTGAAACTTCAGAACCGTACGCTTTTCCATCATAATCCAAATACTTGGTTTTTAACATATTAGGAACAGAAAAGGCTAAATAATATTTATTTGTATAATAAAACAAACCAGTACCTATATTCATTGTACTTGTGCTAGGATTGCTCTTTGCAAAAACACCATCGGTAATATCTGGCAAGGTTTTATAAATTGTTAAAAAATCTATTTTATGAAGCGTTACACCTCCTTTTACACCAAAAGCCAAACGATGATCTCCATTAAGTTGAAGCGTGTAAGACAAATCCGCATAAACATTTGTTTCCTCAATAGGTCCAATTTTATCATTAATGATTGATAAACCAGCACCTACATTTTTTCCAACAGGCATTGAACCAGAAGCTGAATATGTTGTTGGTGCATCTTCAATACCTACCCATTGTCTTCTGTTCAAAAGCCCAAAAGTTAGATTCTCTTTTGATCCTGCATAAGCAGGGTTAATAACATTCATATTATACATATATTGTGTATAATGTGGGTCCTGTTGTGCTTTGGCATCTATAAATGTAATTAACATTATTAAAACCAGTAGATAATTCTTTCTCATTGTTTTGGTTTGATTGTTTATAATACACTGCCCTACGAAGGCAGTGTATTATTATTATAAATATTATTTATTTTCTCTGTTGATATATATCCATCCTGTCAAACTATCAGCATCTGTTCTATCAATTTGATAATAATAAGCACCATCTGGCAACTCCCCTCCTCCGTCAGATTGTCCACTCCATTCATTGGTGTAATTATTAAATGAATATTCCTTACGACCATAACGATTATATATGCTTAATGTTTTTACATTGTATCCTGTTAAATCAAAAGTATCATTTTTTCCATCACCATTTGGTGAAATTCCTTTTTGTATTACACACGATATATTATCAACCAAGATATTTCCTGAAGATTGACAACCATTAATATCGGTTACTGTAACAGTATAGGTTCCTGTTTGAGGTGCTGTTGGTGTTTGTGAATTGCTTGAAAAACCACCTGGACCTGACCAAGAGAAAGTGGTTCCTGTTGCAAAAGCACCTGTTGTAGGCATTACATTCAATATAAATGGACTGCCTTGACAAGCTCCTTCAATAGTTATTGCAAATGGTGGAATGATAGTTACTGTTCTTGTTGCTGTTGCGTTTGGACAGCCTCCTGTACCAGAAACGGTATAAGTAATTGTTGCTGTTCCTCCACTAACTCCAGTAACAATTCCTGTTGTTGTATTAACAGTTGCAAGTGTTGTATTCGAAGAGGTCCAACTTCCGCCAACTGTTGTTGATGCAAAAGTTGTAGTTCCTGTTACACATACAGACTGAACACCACTTAATGTTCCAGCATTTGCTAAAGCTGTTACAGTTACTGTTCTTGTTGCTGTTGCGTTTGGGCAGCCTCCTGTACCAGAAACGGTATAAGTAATTGTTGCTGTTCCTGCAGTAACTCCAGTAACAACTCCTGTTGTTGTATTAACAGTTGCAATTGCAGTATCTCCTGATGACCAAGTACCCGTTGTATTTGTCGAGGCAAATGTTGTTGTTCCAGCCACACAGATAGATTGATTGCCACTTAATGTCCCTGCCGTTGGTGGTACTGTTACCGTTACTGTTCTTGTTGCTGTTGCGTTTGGACAGCCTCCTGTACCAGAAACGGTATAAGTAATTGTTGCTGTTCCTCCACTAACTCCAGTAACAATTCCTGTTGTTGCATCTACAGTTGCAATTGCAGTATCTCCTGATGACCAAGTACCCGTTGTATTTGTCGAAGCAAATGTTGTTGTTCCAGCCACACAGATAGATTGATTGCCACTTAATGTTCCTGTATTTGCTGGAGCTGTTACAGTTACTGTTCTTGTTCCTGTTACACTAGGGCATGTTCCAGATGCAGGAACGGTATAGGTAATGGTTGCTGTTCCCGCACTAACTCCAGTAACATCTCCTGTTGTTGTATCTACAGTTGCAATTGCAGTATCTCCTGATGACCAAGTACCCGTTGTATTTGTCGAAGCAAATGTTGTTGTTCCAGCCGCACAGATTGATTGATTACCACTTAATATCCCAGCTGTTGGTGTAAGTGTTACGGTTACTGTTCTTGTTGCAGTAGCACTTGGACAACCGCCTGTTCCAAATTTAAAATAACTAATTGTAACGGTACCAACACCTCGTCCTGTTACTAAGCCAGTTGAGCTAACTGTTGCAACGGCAGTATTTGAAGAACTCCAAGTTCCACCTGTTGCACCTGTTGTGGTGAATTGTGAAGTGCCTGGAAAACAAATTTGTTGAATACCACTTACTACACCTGCATTTGGAGGTAATGATACGGTAACAACTCTTGTTGCTGTTGCATTTCCACAACTTCCAGTTCCTGTAATAGTATAAGTAATAGTTGATGTTCCTGCACTAACTCCAGTAACAACTCCTGTTGATGAATCTACTGTTGCAATTGCAGTGTTTGATGAAGTCCATGCTCCTCCACTTATTGTTGATGCGAATGTTGTTGTATTGCCAACACAAACTCCCATAGTCCCTGATAAAGTTCCAGCTGTTGCAGCCGCCGAAATGGTTACAGTTCGTGTTGCAACTGAATTAGGACAAGGAGTAGTACCAGATACAGTGTATCTAATTGTTGCCGTACCAGTTGCAACAGCAGTTACTAATCCTGTTGTTGCATTCACTGTTGCTATAGTCGGATTTAATGATGTCCAAGTACCACCCGCAGTTCCTGCTGATGTGAATAGAGTAGTTTGTGGTAATGGTAAACATAGCAGTTGGTTTCCACTTAATGGTCCTGCGGTTACTGGCTGAACAAATGTTACCGTTCTTGTTGAACTTGAATCTGAACAACCACCTGTTCCAATTGCATTATAGGTTATAGTAACTGTTCCCGAAGTAACTCCTGTTACTAAACCAGTTGAACTAACTGTTGCAACAGCTGTATTGGATGATGACCAAACACCACCAGTTCCTGTTGTTGAGAATTGTGTTGTTCCAGGCAGACAAACTGTTTGTGTACCACTTAAAATACCAGCAGTAGGTGTATCAGTAATTGTAACCGTTGTAGATGATGTTGCACCTGGACAACCACCTTTTGGAGGTAAATTATAAGTTACAATATAGGTGCCAGCTGCGGTACTCGCATTTGGTGTTATTGCTCCTGTTGATGGGTTAATTCCTAAACCAATTGCAGGGGCAACCGTATAGTTACCACCCATTGTACCCGTTTGCGTAACTGGATAACTTGTAGCATCTGACCTACAATAAGATGTTGAGCTGTATGAAATTGTTGTTGCACTTGGTGGTGCAGAAATAGTTATGGTCCAAATATCGTCATCAGAAGGACACTGTCCATTTGCGGTAATACTATTATGTATTTGGTAAGTTCCAGTATTACTATTTGCAAGATTAATTAAACCAGTTGTTGGATTGATATCTAAAAATCCTACACCTGTATAACTAAAAGTTCCCGCAGTTGCATTACTTACGAATATTGGACTTGGATTTGCCCCATCTTTACAATAAAAACTGCTTGAGTAAGTAAAATTACCGAATGGACAACAAACCGTAGGTAACGGACCTGTAGTTTGAGTTATTCTAACAAAACCTTTTCTTCCACTATAATTGGTAATCATAACAACATATATTTGCCCCGCTAAAGCACCGTTTACTGTGAAATTTTCTGTAAATGCTCCAGAAAAACTACAAAAATTACCTGTTGGGGATGCATTTGCAGTTGAAATACCTGCACAAGCAGCAGCATTTGAAGCATAAGGACCCCAAGCGGCAAAATCAACATCTATGCCTGTGCCGTTAAAAGCGGAGCTTGTATTTTGCTCTAGAAAGAAATTATAATTTCCGTCTTGTGGGATTTGTAAATAGTAAAATGTTGGTGATGGTGCAGAACCTAAACAACCAACCGTAGTACTTGTTGTTGAATATGGACTAATAGGGTTTGGCAATGTGGCGACACCTACATTGTTTGGTATTACTATTGGTGTAATAGCACATAATGGTATTGCAGTTGAGCAATTTCCAACATTAGTACCAATACATAATTCAAAAATTTTTGTTACAGGGGTTGTTCCTGCGGAATATACTCTGACATAATAGGTTTGACCTACCGTTAAACCTGTTAAAGTTGGATTCGATTGTTGTGCATTTGCCACACAGTTTGTTCCAAATTGAGTTAAAGCAGGACAGGTTCCTGTATATATAGCGTATTTTAAACCCGTTGGAGTTGGAGTATAATTGATACCAAATAAGGAAACATAATGACTTGTTGCTGTTGCAGTGAAATGAAACCAAACATCGTCATCATCATTTGCTGCATCGCATGAATTTGCTTGTGTTGATGCTGTTGCAAGATTTAGACTACCTTGAACGGTTTGTAAACAATTTGTATTCTGATTTACGGGCACTGGAATTGAGCCCATACAATCATCGTTTGGAATTAAGGTACAAAATCCTTTTGGCCCAATAATTGTACTTTGATCAGTTGGAGAACAATAAGCTCGAACATAATAATCATAGCAAGTTGCAGGTGTTAGTCCTGTAAAATAATATGGATTTGTAACATTTGTTATTGTAGTCCAACCGGTACTTGCGGCTGTTGGTGGTGTTGATCCTTGTGGTAAGATTTGAATCTGCCAAGATGAGGCAACGCTGCTGTTATAGTTTGCAGGTTGTGTCCATCCTACTAAAGCAGTAGATTGAGTAATACTTAATGCTGTTAAAGTTGTTGGTGCATTACAAGTTGGTAATGTTGTAAAAGGAAATGGACCAGCCCAAGCACTAAATGTTCCATCATTACAATCTGCACGAACCCAATATTGGTATGAGGTTGATGGTGTTAATGAGGTTGCTGGATAATTTGTGTTTATAGTTGTTGTTGTTCCTGGTCCTGTGGGAAGAGTTGGAGGACCTGCCGGCAAAACTGCTACTTGCCAAGAGGTTGCAATGCCAGTATCCCAAGTTAAATTAGCATCAAAAGCACTTATGGTACCTACTGTCAAAGCTGTTGGTTGCTGACAACTTACTTTTTGAATTACTAAAGTATATGGAACTGTTTGTGTTGCTGTATTTGTTCTATTTGAGGATATAACAATAACATAAGTTGTTCCTGCGGTTACTGGTAAAAACGGGATACTTCTAATAGCACTTGTATTGTTTGCAACACCTGCTAAACAAGCTTGATTTGGAGTAGGGCAACCTGCATAAACAAAGATACTCGAATTTACGGAGGTTGGTGTTAGGGTTATACTAATATTTCCTGATGTTGTTGGAGTGTAAGAATACCACACATCGTTACCTGTCATAAAATTTGTTGCTCCGCCTCCGCAAGCAGAATTCTGAGCCACATCATAAACATCTCCATAATTAGAGGTGTTGTCTGTGGTGTTATATGGAAGTGTATTTGGCACCTGAATAGCGGCAAGGCAATTAAACCCGAGTGCAACTGTTGCGTATTGAAATGGTCCTGCCCAAGCACTAAAATTTCCTGAACCGCAATTATTTCTTACCCAAAATTCATAATTTGTACTTGGTGTCAAACTCCCTGCAACCATTGATAAAGAAGCTGTAGTTGTTGATGCTGTTATTGGTGCAGTTGCAACAGTTGCTGCTGTGTAAGCACCTTGCAAGCTGTTTACAACTTGAAAAGCAGTTGCTCCAGAGGGTGCAGTCCAAGTTAAATTTGCAGCATTATGAGAAATTGTGTTTGCCCCTAAAGTTGTAGGAATTAAACAATTTTCAACAACCTTAACATCGTCTATTAACCATCTATCTCCAGATGGTGAGGTGCCTGGCTGGGTAAATATCATTACAAAAGCGATATATACATTGGTTCCTGCTGAATAGGTTACTGGTATATCTACTACTTTTTCTTCATATTGATTATAAGCTACTGTATTTAGCGTGCCTTCTGTCCAGCTTTGTATAATAGCATATCCTGTTGGATCGTTTTGTGCTCCTGCTGAAACTGGTTTTATACGGATTTCGTATTGTGTTCCAAAATCAGTGGCAACAAATTGTCTTGTCCAAAATTTTAATTGTCCATTAGTAGGTACTGTAACTGATGGTGTTGCTAAAAAATCTTCAGAGGTATTTCCTGAACCAATATTTTCTCTGGAACAATAGCCTGCGTTTACCCCTTGATGTGGTAATGCGTTATTAATATCCCATCTGACACCTGTTCCTACTGTGTTGTCAAAAACAGCCCAATTACCTGAACCTAATGTCCATATTGTAGGGTTTGGAGGTAGTGTTTGGGTTCCAGTGGTGCTCTCAAAGCCTTCTGAAAATTGTGAATAACCAAAAGTTGAACATAATAGTGCAACAAATAATAAAATAATTTTTTTCATGATTATGAAGTTTTAAATGGTAAATTCTTTGCTAAAAAGACTTTTAGCGGTCAAATGTAATTAAAAAACAAAACAATTTAACATTTTTATTAAAAAAAATGATTTTTAGGGGCTTTTTTTTGTTTAATGTGTTTTTTTTTTGTTAATTAAAATTATTGTTGTCTTTGTTCTACGGTTTTATTTTATCTGGATTATAGCCCAAATATTCTACATTAGTTTCTTTAAAATGAATTCCAAATTGTTCTAATTCGGATAAAATGGGATTGTAAATTTCTTTTTTTATGGGCAACTGTACACCTGTTGTTGTGATTTTTCCGTTTAGAATTTGTAAGGCAGCAATTGCAACAGGTAATCCTACTGTTTTTGCCATTGCGGTATAGGTTTGATCGTTGCCAATACATACCATTTTAGAATCAATTTGTTGTTGTTTTCCGTCGAGTTCATAACCAAATTTATGATACATTACAATCATGTCTTTATCATTTTTTTGCAATGTCCATTTGTCTGATAATATTTTCTCTAAAATTTGTGCTGGGGATGCGTTTTTTAAGTTTACAATTTTGTTAGGATTAAATAAATCAAGTTCTAAAAGTTTGTCCCACATAATGTCGTCTTGTTCTATATTAAGAGCCATTCTGGTTTTAATTTCAACTGAATCCGTTGGGTGATAGGGTAAAAATAAGTTTGTAAATTCACGATATGAGATAGTGTCTGAATTGTCGATTTTATAGGTGTCATCGGTCATTCCGAGTTGTACAAACATATTCCAAGCTCTTGAAAAACCTACCCTTCTGATAGTTCCTCGATACATTGTTAATACATTTTTTAATCCATAAATATCAATATATTTTAAGGAATCTCGATTAGCATAAGCTTCAAAACGCCCGTAGTCTTCTACTTCTAAAAATTCAGTTCTTCTAAACAGTTTTTGATAAGGAATGTATTTATACCTTCCTTCTTGAATGAATTTTGCAATCCCTCCTTGTCCTGCTAATACTACATTTTTAGGGGCCCAAGTAAATTTATAATTCCATAAATTATTATCGCTCTCAGGGGCTACTAATCCGCCACAAAACGATTCAAAAAGTACAATTTTACCTCCTTTTTCGTGAATTTCATCAATTATTTTCATGGCACTCATGTGATCTATACCTGGATCGAGCCCAACTTCATTCATAAAAATTAGTCCATTTGCCTTTACATCGGCATCTATATTTTGCATAGCATCACTAATATAGGATGCTGTAACCATATTTTTTTTAAATAAAATACAATCTTTTGCAATATCAATATGTAAATGTGCTGGTAGCATCGAAATTACAATATCTGCATTTTGTATTGCTGATTTTCGTTCCTTTTCGTCAAAAATATTCAATGCGATTGCTGTTGCATTTTTATGATTTTGTGATTTTTTTTGAGCTAATTCTAATGACAAATCAACAATTATTAGATGTAAATTTTCTTTATCTGATTTTTCTAAAAGATATTTAATCAAAGTTGATGCCGATTTTCCTGCACCTATTATAAGTATGTTTCTCATATTAATTTAATTACGAATTACGAATTACGAATTACTTATAAAAACACTCGTAACTTATAATTATTTAAAGACCTTCGCTTTCTAATGTGTTTTTTGCCTCTTTTTCTGATTCTATTTTTTGTTGATCAAATTGTTGATCGACTGCTACTACTTCATTATTGGTAAAAAACACAAAATAAGTTGCTGTAAATAGTGCTGCAACAGCAATAATTGATAGATATTTAGGGAAATTCACCTCTTCTGCCTTTGATTTTTTATATGCCAATACGCTAAAAATCATTGCAACTAACGAGGTTATTAATCCGAATTTTTCCATTGGCAAGATGGTAAAAACAATTCCAAACAAAATTAGAATGATTGCTAAAATTATAAATATTTTTCTCATAAAATAGTAATTAAATTCCTGTTGCATTTGTTACTATTAATTGTCCAACACCAACTTTGATGCTAAATTTTATCAAAACTGGTACTTTTTTATCGTCTGCTGTAAGCCATATTAAGTTTTTATCAGTTCCTTTTAGTGCATTTGTTCGTGCAGAAATTGAAAGTTTATAACATTCTTTTGAACCTAAACTTCCTGCTGATACGGTTTCTTTTCCCATATATTTCACAATTACAGGCAATTCTTCTTCATCAAAAACAACCGTAAAAGATTTTGCTTGACCGGTTTTCATTGTGCTAAAATTAATAGTTCTTATTTTATAGATTGTCGAAACAATATCTTGTGTATTACTTCCTATACCAAAGGTCCTAATTGTTTCGGGTTTTTTACCTTTTTTTGCAGTACTTGTAATGCTGTTTCCTTTTATTACATATTTTTCCGTTTTGTTATATCCGCCTTCGGTGATGTTTCTTTTGTACAAACTTGGCTTTAACGAAGTTGGATTAACATAGCTTTCATACAAATCTCTGATTTTAAAAAAACTATCCCATTTACTATAAGTTGTTGCCTGACAACTTAAATGTAAGTAACTACCTTTTGCGGTAGTGATTGTTCCTGTACTCATTGTTATTTGTGCTAATGGAGTTAAAATACCACTCATATTATATGACCCAGAAAAGATTAATTTTTCTCCTGATTTTATTTGTGAAAAGCCATTAGAAAAAGCTATAAATAGAGAAATTGCAAACAAATATTTTTTCATTTTAATTTTATTTTATTTGATGCAAATATAGTTGTTTTTTGAATTATTTTTTTATTGATAAAAAACAAAAAAAATATTTTAAATTAAAATTGCTAATATCATAAAAAGTTATATATTTGCGGACTTAAAATTTTTAACTAAAAAAATCATTGTTATGTACGCAATCGTAGAGATAGCAGGGCAACAATTTAAAGTAAGCAAAGACTTAAAGGTTTATGTTCACCGTTTATCAAATGAAGAAGGTTCAAAAGTTACTTTTGACAAAGTTCTTTTATTAGATGATAACGGAAGTGTAACTTTAGGCGCCCCAGCTATAGAAGGTGCTTCAATAGAAGCCAAAGTGTTACAACACTTAAAAGGAGATAAAGTAATCGTTTTCAAAAAGAAAAGAAGAAAAGGTTACAAGAAAAGAAACGGTCATAGACAATATCTGACTCAAATTGTAATTGAAAGTATTTCTGCAACAGGTGCAAAAAAAGCCGCTCCAAAAGCAGAAAAAGTTGCTGATGCACCAAAAGTTGCAAAAGCAAAAAAATCAGGAGATGATTTAACAATCGTTGAAGGTATTGGGCCAAAAGCTGCTGAAGCATTAGTTGCTGCGGGTATTGATACATTTGCAAAACTTGCTGCTACAACTGCTGATGCTGTAAAAGCAATACTTGATGAATCAACATCAAAAGTACAACATTTAGATCCAACAACTTGGGGACAACAAGCACAGCTTGCTGCTGATGGTAAAATGGACGAATTAAAAAAACTACAAGATGAATTAAACGGCGGAAAAGCAGTTTAATTTAAAGTAAAATATTAACTTATAAAAATATAACATCATGGCTCACAAGAAAGGTGTCGGTAGTTCCAAGAATGGTAGAGAATCAGAATCAAAACGATTAGGCGTTAAGATTTATGGTGGACAAGCTGCTATTGCTGGAAACATTATAGTAAGACAAAGAGGTTCTAAACACAATCCAGGCGAAAATGTATATATGGGCAAAGACCATACATTGCATGCAAGAGTTGATGGAGTAGTTAAGTTCCAGAAAAAAGGTGAAAACAAATCTTTTGTTTCTATACTTCCATTTGAAGCATAATCTTTTTAAATGAAATAAAAAAATCCTCAAAAATTAATTTGAGGATTTTTTTTGTGAAAAATTCGCTACTCTTCAATAGCGTCTTTATAATCAGGGTATAAAAATTTGTTATATGGAAAACGAGTAATATGAATTTGTCTTACTGTTTCATAAACTCGTTCTCTAAATTCTTCAAAATTTTCTTTATTAGTTGCGGATATAAACAATGTATTTTGTTCTCCTAAATGGCTCATCCAAGTTTGTTTCCACTCATTTAAAGTATAATGTTTCTTTGTTTTTTCAGTAATCAAATCATCAAAATCTATAGTTAAATTTTTGTAAGCGTCAATTTTATTAAAGACCATTATAATGGGCTTGTCATTACTTTTTATATCTAATAAAATTTGATTAACCGATATAATATGGTCTTCAAAATCAGGATGAGAAATATCTACAATATGTAATAACAAATCAGCTTCTCTTACTTCGTCAAGAGTGCTTTTAAAAGAATCTATCAATTGTGTGGGTAATTTTCTGATAAACCCAACGGTATCTGATAGTAAAAATGGTAGGTTTTTAATAACTACTTTTCTAACAGTTGTGTCGAGTGTTGCAAATAATTTGTTTTCTACAAAAACATCGCTTTTTCCTATAGCATTCATTAATGTTGATTTTCCAACATTGGTGTAACCTACTAGTGCAACCCTAACCATTGCTCCTCGATTGCTACGCTGAACCCCCATTTGTTTATCAATAGTTTTTATTTTTTCTTTTAATAGGGCTATTCTATCTCTTACAATTCTACGGTCGGTTTCAATTTCTGTTTCGCCAGGTCCACGCATTCCTATACCTCCTTTTTGTCGTTCAAGATGTGTCCATAATCCTGATAATCTTGGCAATAGGTAAATACATTGTGCTAATTCGACTTGAGTTCTGGCATACGAAGTTTCTGCTCGTTGGGCAAAAATATCTAATATTAAATTGGTTCTGTCTAATATTTTACAGTCAATAATTTTCGATATATTTTTTTGTTGAGATGGAGATAATTCGTCGTCAAAAACGATTGTTGAAATGTCATTTTCAATTACATAACTATTTATTTCTTCTATTTTTCCTGTTCCAAGAAAGGTTTTTGGGTTTGGTTTATCCATTTTTTGAAAAAACCTTTTTACTACTTGACCTCCTGCCGTGAAGGTTAAAAACTCTAACTCATCAAGGTATTCTAATAATTTTTCTTCCGATTGATTTTGAGTAACGATTCCTACAATTACTGTTCTTTCAAAATTTAAGATTTCTTTTTCTAACATTTTTGTAGTTTTTTATTTATAGGTGGGTTCTATAAATTAGTTTTTTTGTAAATTTATTTTTTTACCGATGCTCTTTTTGTTTTATTTTACTTCACTTTGTGTTTATTTGTCAGCGGTGTTCAGTAAATTTACATTTGGCATCTTTTTCCCATCTTTCTGTTCAAAATAATTCCAAAAATAGCTATCCGGTAATTTATAGAACCCACCTATAATCAAAATACCACTTCATAGTTCTATTAAAAAACTAAACAGTGCTATGATAAAATTTTGAGGGTATTAGTTTTTGAATTAAATTCAAATTATGCAATAATAATTTTATTTTTATTGCCACGACATGTTTTTACTCTAGTGTCATACCAATAATTTATATTCCAGTTTTGATTAGATTATTGCTGTATTTTTAACAAGTATTCGTTTCTTAAATAACTATAACAAATCAATACTCTAATTCAACAAATTGATTGTCAATGATTTTTTTAGCATTTGATGTTCCTATTCTTTTTACACCAAGTCTAATCATTGCAAGTGCATCGTTGTAATTTTTTACGCCACCAGCTGCTTTGACTGGTAGTGGAAAGGAGTTTTCAATCATCATTTTTATGGCGGGAATTGTTGCTCCATTTGGCAGATTATTCTCTGTTTTATAAAATCCTGTTGATGATTTTACGAAAACAAAATTGTATTTATCTTCGTCAAAATTACTAATTACAATATTTTTTATCAATGCTGATAACTGAATAATTTCTCCGTCTGTTAGAGCCGCAACTTCGATAATCCATTTTATTGTTTTATGGTAAGAAAGACAAAGTTTGGTACATTCAATAATTTCATTTTTAACTAATTCGATTTCCTTGTTCTTAAATGCTTTATAGTTACAAACAAAATCTAACTCATCTGCTCCGCTATTAATTACTTTTTTAGCTTCTTCTATCTTCATTTCTGTAGATGAAATTCCATCGGGAAAATCAATAACCGTACCCACCAGAAGTTTTGATTTTGCATCGTCAACTATTTTTTTTGCTAATTCAACATAATTTGGTCTAATCATTATCAATTTAAAACCTTCGGAAATTGCTTCATGAATGGTGTTTTTTACAACAATCAAGTTAGCATCGATAGTTATACCTGCTTCCTCGTATGTTTTTAAATAGGTTGAGTCTATAAAAGGTTTAATATTCATATTGCAAAAATTAAAAAATCCCATTATTATGGGAGTTTTTATTAAGTTTAATTATAATTTTTCTTTTTTAATTCTTTCTTAAAATAATTTGAGAATAATATTCCAAAAACTGCTCCTGTTAAATTTGCTAAAATATCAAAAAAATCTGCTTTTCTGGTTGTTGTAAATTTTTGTTGTGCAATTTCAATACCTATTCCGTAAATTACTGATATGAAAATAATTATGATGATTTTTTTATCTTTTTTTACAATATTTTTAGCTGTAAAATAAAAAAACCAAAGCGAAGTAAAGCCAAAATGAAAGCCAAAATGTGCCAACTTATCAATATTTCTAACAGGAATTGCTGGAATATCGGTTGAGGTGTCTAAACACAAAAACAATATTAATAAAGCCCAAAGTATTGCCAAAGAAAGTAATACTTTTTTATCCTCCAATAAGTTTTTTATATGCCTCACTATCTAATAATTCATCAATTTCTGAAATATTTGAAATTTTCACCTTAATCATCCAACCTTCTCCATACGGATCTGTGTTTACCGTTTCTGGCTTTGTTACTAAACCTTCGTTAAACTCAATTATTTCGCCAGATAATGGTAAAAATAAATCGGATACTGTTTTTACAGCTTCTACTGTTCCAAAAATCTCATCCTTAGACAAAATTTGATCAAGTGTTTCTACTTCTACATAAACAATATCGCCTAATTCTTTTTGAGCAAAATGTGTAATTCCTACTGTTGCAATGTCTCCATCTACAATCACCCATTCGTGATCTTTTGTGTATTTTAAATGTGCTGGTGTGTTCATATTTTAAATTTTATTTATTGCAAATGTATTATTTTTTTTAGAAAAATAATCACTTTAACAATAAAAAACTCCTCACCTTATGGACAACTCTCTATTACAGGGGAATAAAAAACTAGCATGCACTGGCAAACTAACTACATGTAATTTGTTTTATGTTGTTTTCATTTCTACCCAATCAATAATTTGTTCGGCATATTCTAAACCTGTATTTGCTATTTTTGCACTTGGTATTCCATCATATCCCATAGATAGATGCAAAATATAATACGCTGACACGAATGCGTTTAATACTTTTTTATCTGTTTTGCTTAACTGTTCTTTATACCAATTTACACTTTTTCTGCCTTTTTGCTTTTCTATAATTACAGAATCTAATGCTTCTAAAATACCGCTATAAGCAGAATTTCCTGCCATACGGATATATTTTTTGTCTTGATAATACCCATCTTCTTTCTTGGCTTTTTCTCGCAAGATGTCTTTTGCATTAGCAATATATCTCTTGGCTTCTATTACATTCGTATTCATAACTTTTATTTTAAAGTTTTGAGATAACAAATATTTTAAACCCACAACAGAATCTAAAATAAATACAGATTAAACAAAAAATGCCAAACCCCTGTTTTCAATTAAAAATTAAAAATTAATTCACATTTTAAAAAACAAAAAAAGCTAAACCTCTGTTTCCAGAAGTTTGACTTTTTTATAATAAAGCTTTTCAAACTCCCCTTCGGGGGTTGGGGGGCTTTTGAATCCACTCTAACAATACCGTTTCCTGCGTGGTAAAACGCACATGTGGTTAAACCAGCAACCTGCAATTTGCAGACAATTATTTCATTTTTAAAACTGCATAATAGGGATGTTCTGGATTGACAATTAATTCATTTTGTCGTGGATGAATCAATACATCCATCTCTTCCATTGGAATTGCACCTAAAAGTGGTTCGTTACTTCCTTGAAGTACAAAAGCGTTACAAGTAGCTGTTCTATTTTGAAATTTCACCTTTATTGGACCTACAACATCATATTCTTCGATTGAACCATTTGCCATTACTGCTTTGCGGGTTTCTATAAAAGGCAAATTTAATTGTGATTGTATGTCTTCGTTGATAGCTAACATATATGCACCACTATCTACCATCATTGATATTCGGACTGATTTTATTTCCTCTTCGCCAATAATATGACGCCTTGCTAAACCAATGTCTTCTGCATTAATTAATTCAATATCAGCATAAACTAATCCCATAATTTTCTAAATTTTTTACAAAAGTAACCTATTTTAATTAAAAATTAAAAAATAATTCACATTTTAAAAAACAAAAAAAACCAAAGACCGAAGACCTTTGAGGTTTTTATGTTTAAGCCTTTCAAACTCCCCCTTCGGGGGTTGGGGGCTAATGCCCGAAGACCTTTGAGGTTTTTATATTTAAGCCTTTCAAACTCCCCCTTCGGGGGTTGGGGGGCTAATACCCGAAGACCTTTGAGGTTTGATTAAAATTATACGTTTTAAAACTATCTAAAAAGCTCGCATATTGGTTGTATTTACTTGCATTACATCGCCTTTTTGTTTAAGTATTGCTATACCATTTTGGGTGGCAAAATCTTCGGTGTGGGGTTCAAATGCCATTCCTGCGATGCCAACATATAACTTATAATTCGCATAATCAGGAAAAAGTATTCTGAAATTTTTTGCCTTTTTTTCAATTAATTTTTCGATGTGTCCTTGTTTTACTTTGTGTTTTACTTCTACAATGGCAACGGCATTACCGTTTTCCATAAAAACATCATACTCGTCTTCTAATCGATGCTTTTTGGTTTTTATATTTTTACTCACCTCGTCAAAACGAATGGCTCCTAAATATTTATGTTCGTTCAACGAATTATAAAAAAACTCTTCTGCCACATCGCCATTGCTATGACCAATATCACCCAACTGACGACCTATTTCTTTTAACTTTGCATCGGTTGCTTTTATTTGTTCTCTACTTTCTTGAAACAACTTATCCAACCGCTCATCGGTTGCTTTTATTTGTGCATCAGTGGCTTTGATTTGGGCAGAAGTTTCTTTTAGCATTGCATCGGTTTTAGCAAATTCCAATTCGTTTTTTGCTTGTTGAACCGCAATTTCTTTTAATATTTGTTTTATTTCTTCGATGGATTCCATAACTTTTTATTTGATATTATATATTGGTGAGGAACTGATGGATCATAAGATAGTTTTTCATTTGGGGGATCCGTTACTCCTATTTCATTAAGTTGTTTAAAAATGCTATCTAGATAACCAAATTGTTTGTCTAACGGCTCGTCGTCGGTTGCTTTTATTTGTGTAGTGGTTTCTGCTTGGGCTTTTCGCAACTCTGCCATTGCTAAAGCATTTTCTTTTAGTATTTGTTTAATTTCTTCTATTGTTGTGTCCATACCTAAAAAAATTTTTTACAAAGATACTAAAAAAGTTATGAGTTTTTAGTTATGAGTTTTTAGTTATGAGTTTTTAGTTATGAGTTTT
>DYPB01000166.1:0-2066 GCA_020720185.1 Flavobacterium psychrophilum
ACATTGGGAATTCTAATCAACATTTGTGCTAAATTGAACATTTGTACTTCTAATTACCCGCCTTCGCAAAGCCCAAAAACGATTTATAATTTATCATAATTTGTGATAACATATATGCAATCGCAAATTGTTACCACATCAAAAAGAATTATAAAATTATGCTACAATTGTAGAAAATATTGAAAGTAAAGAAAATTTATTTTATTAAATGTTACTTAAAATGGCGATTACAAATCATTAAGTTTTGTTGATACAAACTGAAAAATATATTGTAAAGACATAAATTATTTTAATCATCTTTACAAAATAATAGAAATAGACGGAAAAAAAATTGACGAAATATTAAAATGACAACCCTAACCAAATTAAAAAACAAGCTAACGGTTTTAAAACCAATATTTCAAGAGAAATATCCTTAGAGTCAATTGCTATTTTTGGATTATATATCTCTAAACGAGACCTTGATTTACTTTTGGATGATATTTTGGAAAGTTGTCAAAATATTAAAAGTTATACAGAAGAGTATGATTTTACACATTTATAAATGATAAAAAGACAATCGATGCAGTTGTAAGAAATTTTATAACAATTGGCGAAGTTGCAGCAAATCCAAATCTAGATTCTAAATATTTGAATCCACAAATTGATTGGAAAAAAATTAAAAATTTTAGAAATCGAATGGTTCATGATTATATTAGCACTGATTACGAAGTTGTTTGGGACATCATTTCAAATCATATTGACGAATTAGAATTTCAAATACAAGAATTAATAAATATTTATAAAACAAACGAATAAATTTCATACAACAATGAAACTAACCCTAAAAATATGGCGACAAGCCAATGCACAAACCAAAGGTAAAATGGTTGATTATCAAATTGATGGTATCGAGTCTGATATGTCCTTTTTGGAAATGCTTGATGTTTTTAACGAGCAACAAATTAATAAAGGTGATGACCCAGTAGCATTTGACCACGATTGCCGTGAAGGAATTTGCGGAATGTGTTCGCTGTTTATTAATGGAGAGGCACACGGACCTGATAGAGGTGTAACTACCTGTCAGTTACATATGCGAATGTTTAAAGACGGAGACACGATTACAATTGAACCCTTTAGAGCAGCCGCTTTTCCTGTAATTAAAGATTTAGTTGTTGACAGAAGTTCGTTTGACAGAATTCAACACGCTGGCGGATTTATCTCGGTAAACACATCAGGAAATACCATTGATGCCAACACCATTCCTATCAATAAAAAAGATGCTGACGACGCTTTTGATGCTGCTACTTGCATTGGTTGTGGGGCTTGCGTAGCAACTTGCAAAAACTCATCGGCAATGTTATTTGTGGCTGCAAAAGTATCACAATTTGCATTACTACCACAAGGAAGAGTGGAAGCTACTGACCGTGTTTTGAATATGGTTCATCAAATGGATACTGAGGGTTTTGGAAATTGTACCAACACAGGTGCTTGCGAAATTGAATGTCCAAAAGGAATTTCGTTAGACAATATTGCCCGAATGAATAGAGAATATTTATCGGCGAGTATAAAATAAATTACTAAATGTAAAATAAAAAAACGCATTCATTCATTTGAGTGCGTTTTTTTTAACATAAAATTAGCATTTTGTAATAGCATTTTGAATAATTTTACCCAAAATCATTTGAATGAAAAAGTTTCTATTTATTATACCATTACTGATAAGTCTATCCATTTTTGCACAAACAGAAAAAACAATTCACGGCAAAGTAATAAACGAGAATTTCCCTGTTCAAGGAATAAAAGTAGTCAATATTAGAACAGAAAAAGACACAACTACTAATAATAATGGTGATTTTTTAATACCAGTAAAACCAAATGATATCTTGGTTTTTTATGGGTTAGAATATAATTACAGTAGAAAAACCATTGATGAGAAAGATATTTATGATGACAATTTAATTATTAAAATTGAAAAAAAACCAATTGAATTAAAAGAAGTTGTTGTTGAAAAATCAATAATTGACGCAGTTAGCGCTGGCGTTTTATTAAAACCAGCAAAAGAATATACTCCCGCAGAAAGGAAA
>DYPB01000166.1:2166-3603 GCA_020720185.1 Flavobacterium psychrophilum
ACAGGCAGAACTAAAGATTTAAAAAAAGAATTATCAGTTGAGAAAAAAGAAATGCTTTTAGCAAAAGTCCAAAATCTATATGATGATAATTTTTATGCCAACAAATTAAAAATTCCTGCCGATCATATAAAAGCTTTTCAATATTATATTATTTATGATGACAAATTTATTGCAGCCGTAAAATCAAAAAATAAAACTCTAACAACTTTTAGAATCGTAGATTTGGCCCAAGAGTTTAATAAACTTCTTGCGGATGAATTGGAAATAAAAACACAATAAAATTTACTACTTCATAACACCACGCTTACTTTCGAACTAGAATGAATACAACCTCGACAATAAAAAAACCAATACAAATTGAGATGGAACTTTTCGAAAAAAAGTTCTATCAATCTATGTCTTCAAATATAGTTTTGCTTAATAGAATTACCTATTATATTGTAAATAGAAAAGGTAAACAGATGAGGCCGATGTTTGTTTTTTTAACTGCTAAAATGCTTGGAAACAGCACTGTAAACGACAGAACCTATCGTGGAGCATCGGTTATTGAACTAATTCATACTGCAACATTAGTACACGACGATGTAGTTGATGACAGCAACAGAAGAAGAGGTTTTTTTTCGATAAACGCACTCTGGAAAAATAAAATAGCCGTTTTAGTAGGCGATTATCTATTATCAAAAGGTTTGCTTTTGTCTATTGATAATGGCGATTTTGACCTACTAAAAATAATATCGGTAGCGGTAAGAGAAATGAGCGAGGGAGAATTATTACAAATTGAAAAAGCCCGAAGGTTAAACATTACCGAAGATGTTTATTATGAAATTATTCGTAAAAAAACAGCAACATTAATTGCATCCTGCTGTGCTTTAGGAGCAAAATCAGTGATTGACAACAATGACGAAGTGGAAAATATGAGGAAATTTGGAGAACTAATAGGAATGGCTTTTCAGATAAAAGACGATTTATTTGATTATACCGATGATGCTATTGGCAAACCAACAGGTATTGATATTAAAGAACAAAAAATGACTTTGCCTTTAATATATGTGCTAAATAATTGCACAAAAACGGAAAAATCATGGCTTATAAATTCAATCAAAAATCACAACAAAGATAAAAAACGAGTTGCAGAAGTTATAAATTTTGTAAAAAACAATAATGGATTGATTTATGCTGAAGAAAAAATGCTTCAATTCCAAAACGAAGCCTTACAATTATTAGAAAAATACCCAAAATCTGACTATAAAGATGCTTTAATTTTGATGGTGAATTATGTCATCGAAAGAAAAATATAAGACTTATTCTTTGGTAAGCTTTAAAAACTGGTTCTACTGGTTTTTCTGCAAAAATAGTCTTTTCACAAAATTACCAGTAGAGCCGTTTTTTTTATTGTCATAATTAAATTGATGAACAATTCCTTTACTGGTGGTTTCT
>DYPB01000027.1:0-18583 GCA_020720185.1 Flavobacterium psychrophilum
ATAATAACCACCATTTTTATAAATTTAATTTTAAATTATTTTTGTTATATTTAATAATTGTTAATAACATTTCAGAAATTAAAAAATATTTAAAAAAACTTAATCCTTTTTTAATCATTGATTTTAATTTGTAATTGATTTAAACCATTACCTTTGTATTTATATATTAAATAAAAATGTCAAGAAAATTCAATAAACCCGTTAATAAATCAAATGATTTCTCTGCAAAAATCGTAAAAATATTATCTCAAAATACTACTAAATCATATAATTATAAACAACTTGCTCTTCTTTTAGATTATGATGATACCAAAAGTAGAAACGAAATAATTAAAGATTTAAAAGTATTAGCTTCTAAAAAAACAATTACTGAAACCGAACCTGGTTTTTATATAATTAGCACTGTATCAAATGATTATTATATAGGAACAGTTGATATGACAACTAAAAAATCAGGCTATTTTATTTGTCCTGAATATGGTGAAGATGTTTATATTCCTACTACAAACCTCAATCGAGCATTAGATGGTGATACTGTTAAAGTTTATATTTATAACCGTAGAAAAGGAAAACGAGCCGAAGCCGATGTGATTGAAATTATTGAAAGAAACAAAACTGAATTTGTAGGTGTTATCAAAATAATGGAAAATTGTGCATTTGTAACTACTTCAAATCCAAAAATGTACACCAGTATTTATATTTCGTTATCCAAAATTAATGATGCAAAAGATGGTGATGTTGTGTTGGTAAAAATGGAAGATTGGTCCTCTAAATCTGAATCTCCATCTGGAGAAGTTTTAAAAATTTTAGGAAAACCGGGTGAACATAATACTGAAATTCATTCGATTTTAGCCGAATATGGTTTACCTTCAGAATTTCCTGTTGAAGTGGAAGATTTTGCTCAAAAAATAGACACTTCTATTCAAGAATCGGAAATTAAAAATCGTAGAGATATGCGAAATATTCTCACTTTTACGATTGATCCAAAAGATGCAAAAGATTTTGATGATGCTTTGTCTTTTAATAAACTACCAAACGGAAATTACGAAATTGGAATTCATATTGCTGATGTTTCTCATTATTTACAAGAAGGAACCATTCTTGATGACGAGGCTTATAATCGAGCTACTTCTGTTTATTTGGTCGATAGAGTTGTACCAATGTTACCTGAAGTTTTATCTAATTTTGCTTGTTCCTTGCGTCCAAATGAAGAAAAATATTGCTTCTCGGCAATTTTTGAAATCACTGACAAAGCAGTTATAAAAAATCAATGGTTTGGTAGAACAGTTATCAATTCTAACCAGAGATTTGCATATGAAGAAGCACAGTATATCATTGAAAATCAAAACAATATTATACCAATTGAAATTTCTATAACTGACGATTCTTATAAAGTTTCAGACGAAATTGTTTTTGCAACTTTAAAATTAGATCAGTTGGCAAAAATTATGAGAAATAACAGAATGTCAGACGGTGCAATTTCATTTGATAAAGTGGAAGTAAAATTCAATTTATCTGAAAATGGAAATCCAGAAAGCGTTTATTTTAAAATTGCAAAAGATGCCAATCATTTAATTGAAGAGTTTATGTTGCTGGCAAACAGAAAAGTAGCCGAATATATTGGTAAACAAAAAAAATCGTTTATTTATAGAATTCATGACGAACCAAATGAAGAAAAACTACTGGCAATGCAAGAATTAATCAAAAAATTTGGTTATAATATTGACTTTAATTCTGGTTCAGTTTCTCATATTTTGAACGATTTAATGAAAGAAGTTCAAGGCAAAAAAGAGCAAAATTTGATTGATACACTTGCCATTCGGAGTATGAGTAAAGCAATTTATTCGACAGATAATATTGGGCATTATGGATTGGCGTTCGATTATTACAGTCATTTTACAAGCCCAATTCGGCGTTATCCCGATGTGATGGTGCATCGACTATTGCAATTTTATTTAGACGGTGGAAAATCGGTAAATGCAGAATTGTATCAAACCAAATCGTTGCATTGTTCAAAAATGGAACAATTAGCCACAAAAGCTGAACGAGATTCTATAAAATATATGCAGATAAAATATATGAAAGATAGAATTGATGAAGAATTTTTAGGCGTAATTTCTGGTGTAACCGAGTACGGAATTTTTGTAGAAATTATCGATAACAAATGCGAAGGAATGGTAAGAATTCGAGATATAACCGACGATTATTATAGTTTTGACGAACGACAATATGCATTGGTTGGCGAACGCAAAAAAAGAATTTTACAACTTGGAGATGAAGTAATTGTAAAAGTAAAAACCGCCGATTTGATTAAAAAACAATTGGATTTTAATTTTATAAGAACTAATAATTAACTAAAAAAATAAAGATGAAAAAACTTTTAATATTACTATTTACAATAATTACACAAATAAATTTTGGACAAACTTTCAAAGAATTAGCTGATTTTAACAAACTAAAAACCTTTGACGGAATAACTTTAAAACTAATTCAATCCGAAGAAAATAAAATTTTAATTCCAGTTGATTATCAAGATAAAATTGAAATAATTACAATTAATGAGGAATTAAAAATAAGAATGAAAATAGAAAACACTTTTAAAGGAAAAGATGTTTATATCGAATTATATTTCAAAAACCTCGATTTTATTGATACTTCAGAAGGTTCATATATATTTAATGACAAACCATTAAAACAAAAACATATCGATTTGAATACTAAAGAAGGTGCAAAAATTAATTTAATATTAGAAACAGAATCTTTAACAAGTAGAGCAGTTTCGGGTGCTATTTTAGATCTATCAGGAGTTTCAAAATCAAATATTTGTAATTTAGGAACAGGAGCAAATTTAGAAGCAAAAAACCTAAAAACAGAACAAACCAATATACTAATTACAACAGGAGCAGAAGCAACAATTTTTGTATCCGAATTTCTTGATACAAATATCAAAACAGGAGGAAAATTATATGTATATGGAAATCCAAAAAAAGTAAATAAAAAAAACTTTTTAGGAGGTATTTTTAAATTATTAAAAGAATAATCACTATTTTTGAATTTATTGAAAATTAAAATTATATGACCCAAGACATTTTATCAGGCATACCACTCGGAATATTTTTAAGTTTTATGCTAGGACCTGTTTTTTTTATATTATTAGAAACCAGTGCTTTAAAAGGATTTAAAGCAGCATTTCTTCTTGATTTAGGTGTAGTCTTTGCTGATATTGTATTTATTGCTATAGCTTATTTTAGTAGTTATAAACTTATTCAAACTATAAAAAACGATCCAGCAATTTATATTTTTGGTGGAATTTTAATGCTAACTTATGGAATTATTTCATATTTAAAAATAAATAAAATTTCAGACGAAAATGAATTTGTAGAAATTAAAAAAAGTACTTATATAAGTTTTTTTATTAAAGGATTTTTATTAAATTTTATTAATGTAGGCGTACTTTTATTTTGGTTTTTAATATTAATTTCAGTAGGTCCAAAACTACAACTTGAAACCACTAGAATGATAATTTTTTTCAGTTCAGTTATAGGAACTTACCTATTAGTTGATATAGGAAAAATAATCCTTGCAAAAAAATTAAAAAGTAAAATGACACCAGTTAACATTATTAAAATCAAAAAGTTAGTAAGTATTCTATTAATTATCTTTGGATTAGCATTAATGTTTCAAGGTTGGTTTCCGAATGATAATAAACTTGCAAAAAAAGTTTTAGAAAAAATTAATTAATTTTTTTTATTTTTTATAATCAAAATAAAATCTTATTTTTGCAATCCAATTAAATAATGGCGTCGTGGCCGAGCGGCTAGGCTGGGCTCTGCAAAAGCTCCTACTCCGGTTCGAATCCGGACGATGCCTCAAAAATCCTCTAATTTAGTTAGGGGATTTTTATTTGATTTTTAGAAAAAATTAAGTTCGAATATAAACGATACTTCTAAATCTTTCAAATTTCTTTGAAGTTTTTTTATTTAATTTTTAGAAAAAATTAGGAGTAAAATTAAGTTCGAATCCGGACGATGCCTCAAAAATCCTCTAATTTAGTTAGGGGATTTTTATTTGATTTTTAGAAAAAATTAAGTTCGAATATAAACGATACTTCTAAATCTTTCAAATTTCTTTGAAGTTTTTTTATTTAATTTTTAGAAAAAATTAGGAGTAAAATTTAAAGAATACTTTAATTTTTTTGTTTTAATTTTATTTGCACCATTTCCACATCACCACCAATAGGTGGATTGATTTTTGAAACTACAATTTTTACTTTTTTTACAACTGGAATTGTATTTAAAATTCTATCAATAATTCGTTGCGATACATTTTCTAAAAGATTAGAACGAATTGCCATTTCTTCTATAACTATTTGATTTAAAAGTACATAATCAACAGTGTCTTTTAAATTATCTGTTTGTGAGGACAAACTTAAATCGATTTTTATTTTCAAATCCACCCGATAATCTGATCCAATTTTTGATTCTTCAATCAAACAACCGTGGTATGAAAAAGTGCGGATATTTTTTAAAATTATTGTTCCCAAAATATGTTAATCATTTTTAAAAGTTAATATATAATTAACATAATCATCTGCTTTTTCTTTTGTAAGTATTTTATTATCATTATTTTTTAATAAATAACAACTTGAGTCAAGGTATTCTATATGTGTGAATTTTTCTGGAGAATAATACCTTTTTACATATAACGAATAAACTTTATATCTTTTCGTATTTTTTATTGTGCTATCAGGATTTATATTAATTTTATTTTTTTTAATATCAGATTCATCAATAGTTGGAGCTCCCATAAAAGCAAATGAAGCTTTTGGATTTTGTTTAATTATTTCATAAGAAATATTTACTATTGTATTGAGTAAATAAAAAACATGTTTGTTGTTATTTTTAGAGTTTTTCTTTTTTGGAATCAACAAACTGAATCTATTTTTTGACAATCTATGGGTTTTTAAATAAAATTGAATGGCATAAATATTATGTTTATAGTTAATAACCTCAACAATATATTGCTGATTAATTATTTTTGATTTAAAAGTAAATATTTGTTGTAGGTTATTATAACTATCTTTTACAGATCCCTTATTATCGTATTTATAACAAGGTTCTAACATAAATTGTTAATAAGTAGAAAAAATAAAATCCTAGAAAGTTAAATAGGTATACTTGCTAGATCTATTATTATTTACTTCAGTTGGAGTTAAAATTCGACCAGTATGTACCATAGTACAAGTGAAATCAAGATTTTCAATCTTTGAAATGTTTAATTTGTTCTTTTTCAATCCAATATTTTTTGAAAATTTAAGAATATTAAGTTTCATGATTTTAAAATTACCTTGTTAATAAGTTTGGCACAAATGTATATATAAAATTTTATAAAAAATAAAATTAGGTATGTTTTTTTATAATTTTAACAAAATTACAAATTTTCTTAATTATCTATTATCTTTTTGTCAATTATCTATCTTCTATTTTTATCTTTGTAAAAATAATTAAAATTATGTTACCTGAAGAAAAATCACTCAATTTTATTGAGCAAATTATTGAAGAAGATTTAAAAAATGGATTATCAAAAGATAAATTGTGTTTCCGTTTTCCGCCAGAACCTAACGGATATTTACATTTAGGTCATGCCAGTGCAATTTGTTTAAATTTTGGGTTAGGTATTGATTATCAAGCTCCTGTAAACCTTCGTTTTGATGATACTAATCCTGCAAAAGAAGAACAAGAATTTGTTGATGCTATTAAAAAAGACATCGAATGGCTTGGTTTTCAGTGGGATAAAGAATGTTATGCATCCGATTATTTTCAACAAATGTATGATTGGGCAATTGCATTTATAAAATCTGGAAAAGCATATATTGATAGCCAAACTTCTGAAGAAATGGCAAAACAAAAAGGTACACCAACGACACCTGGAACAGATTCTCCTTTTAGAAATCGATCTATTGAAGAAAATTTAGACCTTTTTTATAGAATGAAAAATGGAGAATTTGAAGAAGGAACTCATATTTTGCGTGCAAAAATTGATATGAAAGCTACAAATATGTTGATGAGAGATCCAATAATGTATCGAATTTTAAAAAAACACCATCATCGAACAGGAAACGATTGGTGTATTTATCCAATGTACGACTGGGCTCATGGTGAAAGTGATTATTTAGAACAAATTTCCCATTCCTTTTGTACACTCGAATTTTTACCCCATCGTGAATTGTATGATTGGTTTTTAGATCAGGTTTATGATCACAATAAAGTTAGACCAAAACAACGAGAATTTGCTAGACGAAACCTTTCTCATACCGTTGTTTCAAAAAGAAAGTTATTGCAACTTGTTGATGAGAAAATAGTTACAGCTTGGGATGATCCACGAATGAGTACTATTTCTGGAATGAGAAGAAGGGGTTATACTGCACAATCTATTAAAAACTTTGCTAAAACTATTGGTATTGCAAAACGAACGAACTTAATTGATGTTTCTCTTTTGGAATTTTGTGTCCGTGAAGATTTGAATAAAACTGCTCCACGAGTAATGGCAGTTTTAAATCCTGTTAAGTTATTGATTACCAATTATCCAGATGATAAAGAAGAATTTTTAGATGCCGAAAATAATCCAGAAGAAGATATAGTATCATATAGAAAATTACCTTTTTCAAAAGAATTATTTATAGAAAGAGAAGATTTTCAGGAAGAAGCTAATAAAAAATTTTTCCGATTGACTTTAGGAACAGAAGTGCGATTAAAAAACGCTTATATTATTAAAGGCGAACAAGTTATAAAAGATGCTTCTGGTAATATTACAGAAATTCATTGCATTTACGATAAAGATTCAAAATCAGGAAGTGGTACCGAAGCCAGCCAACGAAAAGTAAAAGGAACTATACACTGGGTTTCTACTAAACATGCAGTTGAGGCGGAAATTCGAATTTATGACAGATTGTTTAATAACGAAAATCCTGATGGAAATAAAGAAATAGATTTCAAAGAATTTATTAATCCAAATTCTTTAGAAATTATAACTGGATATTTAGAGCCAAGTTTGAAATTAGCAAAAAAATTAAATCATTTTCAATTTCAGCGATTAGGATATTTTTGTGTAGATAAAGATTCAACTACAGAAAAATTAGTTTTCAATAAAACAGTTGGATTAAAAGATACTTGGGCAAAAATTGAAAATAAGGAATAAATCTTAATTATAAATAAATTTTATCAAAATTAAAATTTTATAAATATTTTCTATTAAAAACAACCTTCATAAATTAATTTTAAGCAATTTTCTAAAAACTGTCGAGTTAATTTACATTTTTTAGAAAATCATCCATTAGAATCGCTAATTTTAATTTTAGCTTAAAAAACCATTTTTTTTGATGGTTTTTTTTATTGAATTTAGTTTTTCGATAATCTATATTAAACAAAAAGAGTTCTCTTTTCGGAGAACTCTTTCATACAAATATTCCAAAACTTAAACTTTCGGGTTTCCATTTTCATCAACTGAAACATCAGATGCGTGCGTAGTATGATGACCTGATTTTTTTACTTTAATGTCTTTATTTTTTAATTTCATCATTTCGCCTACTTGGTTCGAGGCAGAAAAACTGGCAACCATATTATTCAACATATCACTTCCTGCTTGCGGAGAATTTGGTAACAAAATTAAATTAGAATTTGCATCGGCACCAATTGCTTGTAGCGTATCATAATGTTGAGTAACCACAATTAAGGCAGATGCTTCTTGAGAATTTATACCAACAGCATTCAAAGCATCAACACTTTCTACTAATCCACGGGCAATCTCACGGCGTTGGTCTGCAATACCTTGTCCTTGTAATCTTTTACTTTCTGCCTCGGCAGTAGCTTTTGCTACAATTCTAATTCTTTCAGCTTCGCCTTCAAACATTGCTGCAGTTTTTTCTCTATCGGCAGCATTGATACGGTTCATAGCGTTTTTTACCTGAATATCTGGGTCAATATCAGTAATCAAAGTATTGATAATATCATATCCATAAGTAGTCATAGCTTCGTTCAATTCTCGTTTTACAGCAATGGCAATATCATCTTTTCTTTCAAAAACATCATCTAATTTTAACTTTGGAACTTCTGCCCGAACTACATCAAAAACATACGCAGTTATCTGATCGTGAGGATATTCCAACTTATAAAAAGCATCGTAAACATTGTCTTTGATGACCATAAATTGAACGGAAACTTTTAGTTTTACAAATACATTATCGTGAGTTTTGGTTTCGATAATTACATCTAATTGTTGAATTCGTAAGTTTACTTTTCCTGCAATTCGATCAATAATTGGTAATTTTAGTTGTAAACCAGATTGTCTAATTCCGAGAAATTTACCAAATCGTTCAATAACTACGGCGTTTTGTTGTGTAACTGTAAAAAAACTTGAGAAGAAAATAAATAGCCCGAGAACTATAAATGTGATTAAAATTGGATTCATAATATTTTAAAAATTAATTAGTTATGTTAGTTATACGCAAGTTTTTTATAAAAGTTACAAATTATTCCAAACTTGCTTTATACATTTTTAGTTCATCCCAAGAGAAATCATCACCATATTTTTCTTTTAATAAACCAACAGAATCACCACTGAAACCTTCAAAAATTTCTGCCAATCCTTTAATTTTTTCTTCGGATAAAACATCAGAAATTGAAATACTTTTTGCTTCAATTAATTTTACCAAGTGCCCTCCTATTGTTTGAGTAGTTAGTTTTCTGATAGTAGCAATTTCTTGTATAGTTTTTTGCTGTTTCCATAATTCATAGGTTTCTTCAACTGTCGATTTTTTATCACCTGAAACTGTTTTTTTCTTCTTGCTATATCGGTCAATATCTAAATCTTCTTCTTTTAATAAATCAATATTTACGGTTTTAAATTCCTCTTGAATTTTTGCTAACTTATTGATTTTGTAATATTTAATTTCGTCTGATGATAATTTTTCTTTTGATATATTTTCGTTTTTTACAACAGTTTCAATTAATAATTTAGCTTTCATTAATCGTAAAATTGCTTTAACTTGTAGATCTTCTAAATCAATTAATTCGTCATAAAATTGCTTTGCTTTTTTGGTGCGTTTTACTTCTTCTAATTTCCATAAAATTTCATAAACTAATTCATCCATTGGCTTTAAAAAATAATTAAATGCAGCTTGAATTCGGTCATTTATAAATTGTAAATCAACATTTTTTTCATTAAAAAGTTTATTAATTTGCAGTACAAATTTTCGAGCCGGTTCCATCAAGTTTTCCATTTTATTAAACTGATTTTCAGCCCATTCTGAATGCTTTGTTTTTGTTGCTCCGTCCGATTTATCTTTATAACTGTAATAATGTGTTCGCCATTCTTGTGCTAAAATTGTCCATTCAAAACTGTTTTTTAAATAATTATGAATAAACTTTTTGGTTTCTGTTTCTAATGATTTTTCTAAAACTGTTTCCGATGCTTTATTATCAGCATAATTCATTACCGATTCATCATTTTCAATACCGTTCATTTGCATTGGCGATAGCAAAACTAAACCTTCTAATGATCGCAATCTTGATAGTGCAACATAGGCTTGACCAGGCATAAAAACCTGCGAAACATCTAAAGCTGCTTTATCAAAAGTTAAGCCTTGTGATTTATGAACTGTAATTGCCCAAGCTAATTTTATGGGATAATGTGTAAAAGTTCCTAAAATTTCGTCCTCAATTTCTTTAGTATTATCGTCAATTTTATATCGAATATTTTCCCATTCGTGTCTTTCAACCTCAATAGTTTTATTTTCATCGGCAAAATAAACTAATATTTCTTCTTTTGATAACGATTTGATAATGCCCATCTTACCATTAAAAAATCGTTTTTCTAATGAGGTATCATTTTTAATAAACATAATTTGAGCACCAACTTTTAACTGTAAATTTGGATCAACAGGATAAATTTTTTCTGGAAAATCATCAACTATTGTTGGTTTATAAGTAAATAATTCACCTTCTAAATCCATTAATGATTGGGTATTTATATTGTCGGCTTTAGTATTGTGGGTGGTCAATGTTATATAACCTTTGTTTGCTTTTAAATCGAAATTTGGTTTTACAAATTCGTTCAAAATTGTCATATCCTGAACTGTAATTCGATTATTTCTTAAATTATTTAAAACCGAAATAAATCTCTCGTCGCTTTGTCTAAAAATTTTTGATAACTCTATATAAAGTGGCGGATTTAATTGTATGTAATGGGAATGAAAAAAGAATTTTCCTGAATAATAGTTTCGTAAAGTTTGCCATTCATTGTCTTTAATTACGGGTGGTAATTGCAATAAATCGCCAATAAAAAGTGCCTGAACTCCACCAAATGGTTGATTTTTTTTACGAACCGATTGTAATACACAATCAATAGCATCTAATAAATCAGGTCTTAACATGGATACTTCATCAATAATCAAAAGTTCCATATTTTTGATTACGGTTTTCTTTAAACCACTCATTTTGAAATTTCTACGAAGAGTAGCTTTGGTTTCAAATTTACTATATTGATCAAAATGAGGTGATGAATTTTCTGGTATAAAACCACCAAATGGCAACTGAAACATGGAATGAATAGTTACACCGCCAGCATTTAGTGCTGCAATTCCAGTTGGGGCAACTACTACGCAGTTTTTGTGAGTAGTTTGAATAATTTCTCGTAAAAGTGTTGTTTTTCCTGTGCCAGCCTTTCCTGTTAAAAATACGGATTGCTCGGTTTGATTAATAAATTGAAGTACATATTGAGCTTCGGCTGATATTTGTTGCATATAATATGGATTTTAAATCCTATAATTTTAGGATAGCTTTTTCTATTCTTTTAACGGTTTCTTCTTTTCCTATAAGTTCAACAATATCAAATAAATGTGCTCCTTTTAATGCTCCAACTAAACTTAATCTAAATGGTTGCATAATTTTTCCCATTCCAATTTCGTTTTCACTCACCCAATTTTTAATAGTGTTTTCAATATTTATTGATGTAAAATCTTCAATATTTTGTAAAACAAAAATCAATTCTTGCATTAAAGCTGGAGTTTCTTCTTTCCAATTTTTGCTTGCTTTTTCATCGTAGTTTGTTGGAGTTTGGAAAAAATAATCACTCAATTCCCAAAATCCTGAAATAAAATTGGCTCGTTCTTTAATTAATGAAACTATTTTAATTAATTTTTCATTTGATATTGAAATGTTTTTCTCATTTAATATCGGCATGTACATTTCAGCCAATTTTTTGTCATCTTCTTTTATCAAATATTGATGGTTGAACCACTTGTTTTTTTCGGGATCAAACTTGGCTCCTGCCTTATGAATCCTGGACAAATCGAATTTTTCTATCAATTCTTCCAATGAAAAAATTTCTTGTTCCGTGCCATCGTTCCATCCTAATAATGCCAAGAAATTAATCACTGCTTCTGGGAAATACCCTACCTCTTTATAGCCTTTTGTAATACCTTCTCCTGTGTTCCATTGTAACGGAAAAACTGGAAAACCTAATTTATCACCATCTCGTTTGGATAATTTTCCGTTACCAACAGGTTTCATAATCAACGGTAAATGAGCAAATTCTGGTGCTTCCCAACCAAAGGATCGGTATAATAAAACATGTAATGGCATACTTGGCAACCATTCTTCACCACGAATTACATGGCTGGTTTCCATCAAATGATCGTCAACAATATTGGCCAAATGATAAGTAGGCATTCCGTCAGATTTGAATAAAACTTTATCGTCTAATAAATTAGTATCAAATTTTATATCACCACGAATAATGTCGTATAAGGCTAAAATTTCATTAACAGGAGTTTTAAAACGAATTACAAAATCTTCACCAGATGCAATTCTTCTGTCGGTTTCTTCTTTTGAAATTACTAACGAAGTATCTAATTTTTCTCGATTATGATGGTTATAAATAAATGTTTTTCCCTGTTCTTCATCTTGTTTTCTATGTAATTCTAAAGCTTCTGCGGTGTCAAAAGCATAATAAGCATTACCAGAATTTATTAATAAATCTGCATATTGTTTGTACAGATTTTTTCTTTCAGATTGTCGATAAGGACCAAATTTTTCATTTTTTCCAATTGTTTCATCTGGAGAAATTCCTAACCATTCTAAAGATTCTAAAATATATTGTTCTGCTCCTTCTACAAAACGATTTTGGTCGGTATCTTCTATCCGAAGAAAGAAAACACCACCGTGTTTTTTTGCAAATAAATAATTGAATAGTGCGGTTCTAACTCCGCCAATATGCAGTGCTCCTGTTGGGCTTGGTGCAAATCTTACCCTTACTTTTTTAAACATTTTTTTTGATTTTTATGTGGCAAATATACGATTTGAAAATTTATTTATTTTAACTTTTATCAATCATATATATTTGTACCTTTATCGGTTATAAATTATCAGTTTTTTATTTTGGAAAAATCAAATCAAATATTTAATAAATTAGAAATTTTTATTAAGAAATTTTATACAAATGAGCTTATCAGAGGAGTAATTTTCTTTGTTGGTTTTGGTTTATGTTATTCTTTAGTTACTATTTTTATTGAATATTTTCTATGGTTGCAACCAATTGGAAGAACAATTCTGTTTTATTCGTTTATAATTGTCGAAATGTTTTTATTGATTCGATATATTATTTTTCCATTATCAAAATTATTTAAACTTCAAAAAGGAATTGATTATAAGCAAGCTTCAGAAATAATTGGTAATCATTTTACCGAAGTTTCTGATAAATTAACCAATTTTTTGCAGTTATCAGCTAATAATAGCCCTTATGATAAATCTGAATTATTACTTGCTTCTATCGAACAAAAAGCCAATTCATTGCAACCAATTCCGTTTGGCAATGCTATAAATTTTAATAAAAACAAGAAGTTTTTACCGTTAGCAATTATTCCACTTTTATTCTTCCTTTTCTTTTATTTCTCAGGAAATTCTAATGTTTTAACCTCAAGTTTAAATAGAGTTACTCATTATAAAAAGCAATTCCTCCCTCCTGCTCCATTTCAATTTGTAATTTTGAATAAAAATTTACAAACACAACAGAATAAAGATTTTCTCTTAAAAGTTAAATCTATTGGAACGATTACTCCAGATAATGCATCGATTTTTATTGACAATACAACTTATTATATGGTTAAAACGGCTGTTGGCGAATTTGAATATAAAATAGAAAAACCCACCACCAATCTTTTATTTCATTTTGAATCTGGTGAGGTTCATTCTACTGAATATTTGTTAAAAGTTGTTCCAGTTCCTTCTATTTTAAATTTTGAAATGCTTTTAAATTATCCAGCATATTTGAATAAAAAACCTGAATTAGTTAAAGGAACCGGAAACGCAATTCTTCCTGAAGGCACAAAAGTTTCTTGGCTTATGAGTACGCAAGCTACACAGTCCGTACAATGGCTTTCTGCTACTGAAAAACAATTCTTTTTTAATAATGACAATTCTTTTACATTTTTGAAAAATATTTTTGAAAATACAGAATATGAAATTATTACTTCTAACATTAACATTAGAAATTACGAAAAATTAGCCTATCAAATATCAGTAATTAAAGATCAATTTCCTACAATTTCTGTTAGTAAAGTGCCAGATAGCCTAAAAGTTGATAAAAATTTTGTTTTAGGTCAAATTACGGATGATTATAGTTTGTTTAAACTGCAAGTAGTTTATTATGAGACAGATAAGATTGAAACAACCAAACGAGGAACTATTAAAGTTAAAAAAGATGTTTTTGATCAGTTTGTTTTTGCGTTTCCCTCAAATTTGCCAGTTCGAGAAGGTGTTTCTTACGATTATTATTTTGAAGTTTTTGATAACGATGCCATTCATAATCACAAATCAACAAAATCTTCAATTTTCACTAATCGAATTGACACTGAAGAAGAGAAGCAAGACCAACAATTAGACCAACAAAATGAAAACATTAATGGTTTGTCAAAATCTTTAAAATCTCAAAACAAACAACTATCTGAATTAGAAAAATTACAAAAATCTAATAAAGAAAAAGATAATTTAGAATTTAAAGACCAACAAAAAATTAATGATTTTATTAAAAAACAAAATCAGCAAGATGCTTTAATGAAAGAATTTGCAGATAAAATTAAAGACAATCTTAATAAATTTAATCAAGAAAAAAAGGATGAATTTAAAAACGATTTGCAAAAAAAATTAGAAAAAATAGATAACGAATTAGAAAAGAATAAAAAATTGTTAGATGAATTAAAAGACTTAAATAATAAAATAAAGCAAGAAGAACTAACCGAAAAAATGGATAAGTTTAAACAAAATGCAAGAAATCAAACAAAGTCTTTAGAACAGTTAGTAGAACTGACCAAAAAATATTATGTTCAAAAAAAAGCCGAACAAATTAAAGATAAATTAGACAAATTATCTAAGAAAGAAGAAGATTTATCAAATAATGATAAAGAAAACTCCGCTGAAAAGCAAGAGGAAATTAACACCACTTTTGATAAAATTCAAGACGAATTAAAAGAATTAGACAAAGAAAATAAAGAGTTAAAAAAACCATTAGACATTCCACAAGATGCTGCACAAGAAAAATCTATTGACGAAGATTTGAAAAAAGCATCGGATGAATTACAGAAAAACAAGAAAGAATCTGCCAGGCCAAAACAAAAATCTGCTTCTAAAAAAATGAAGCAAATGTCGCAAATAATGGAGCAATCTATGCAAAGCAGTGAGATGGAACAGTTAGAAGAAGATACAGAAATGTTACGGCAGGTACTTGATAATTTATTGGCATTTTCTTTTTCGCAGGAAGATTTAGCAAAGCAATTTAGTAATATAAAAAAAGGCTCACCATCTTTTAGTAAAAATTTAAAAAACCAACAAAATCTAAAGCAGCAATTTACTCATGTTGATGACAGTTTGTTTGCTCTTTCTTTGCGAAACCCAAAATTTGGCGATAATATTATTAAACAAGTTGGCGATGTCCATTACAATTTAGATAAATCATTAGAAAATTTAGCAGATGCACAAATTCCAAAAGGAGTTTCTCATCAACAATACACTACTACTTCAGCGAATAAACTTGCTGATTTTCTATCTGATTTACTTAATAATATGCAACAATCAATGTCTGGAATAGGAGCAGGAAAACCAAAACCAGGACAAGGAGATGGTATGCAATTACCAGATATTATAAAAAAACAAGGAGAATTAGGAGAAAAAGCCAAAAAAGGAAAAGGAAAAAAACCAGGCGATGAGGAAAATCCTGGACAAGGAGAAAAATCAGGCAGCAAAGGTGGTGAAGGAAAGTCGGGCAAAGAGGGCAAATTAGGACAAGGAAGTGGTTCTGGTCAAGGAGGAAAAGACGGAGAAAATGGAGAAGACGGAGAAGGAAACGCCAAGCAGATTATGGAAATTTACAAAGAGCAACAGCAACTTCGAGAGCAATTGCAAAACGAATTAAACAAACGAGGTATAGGAGGAGTAGGTCAAAACGCTATTGATCAAATGAAAGATATTGAAAAACAGCTACTCAATAAAGGTTTTAAAAATGAAGTTCTGCAGAAAATTTTAAATGTAAAGCAAGAATTATTAAAACTTAACAATGCCATTCAAGAGCAAGGTCAAGATGAAAAAAGACAATCCGAGAATAATAAAAAAGAGTTTAACAATACTGCTACTCCCTTATCTAAAACAATGCAAGATTATTTAAAAAGCATTGAAATTTTAAATAGACAAAGCTTACCTTTGCGGTCGAATTTTAATCAAAAAGTTCAAAAATATTTTAAAAAGCATGATTGATTTTAACTACGAAACTGACTTTGAATTACTTAACGAAACTCAATTTTCTAACTGGATTTCTGCAGTAATAAAATCCGAAAATAAAACTGAAGGCGAAATCAATTACATATTTTGCGACGACAATTACTTGATTGAAATCAACCAACAATATCTTAATCACGATACGCTGACCGATATTATCAGTTTTGATTATTCCGTTGGTAACGAATTGAATGGTGATATTTTTATTTCTATCGAACGAGTTTTAGACAATTCAAATGACTTTAATACCGCTTTCGACGACGAACTAAAACGAGTGATGGCACACGGCATCCTGCACTATTGTGGCTACAAAGACAAAAATGAAACAGACGAGAAATTAATGAGAAGTAAAGAAGACGAGAAATTGCAACTGTTCCACGGGGAACAAATTATTTAAAAATTTTAATTTAAGAATTGGGATTTTTTAGTTCGTGATTTCAGAGATGTTCCACGAGGAACATGTAAATAGAAATAATTTATATCTTGATGTTGTTATGGTTGTAAATAACATATTGATTAATTTGATTTTAACTTAAAACCATTTGTGATTTTAAACAATGAATATTTTACAGAATTATTGATGTATAATTAATGAGATAGATGGTGATTTGGAAAATTCGGCTAAAATTTTTATTAAAATTGAAATACTAATAATTATTTCATGAATTTAGAATTGAGTAAACTCTATCGTAAGTGTTTGTTGGTTTATAAATACATTAACGATGGTTGTGAAATATTTTCTATAAAAAAACAAAATAAAATATTCTACATAAATAGTAAAATTACACATAATAACTAATTACACTAGTTGTTTGTAAATATAATTTACTTTTGTTCCTCGTGGAACATTTTAAAACAAACACAGCTTCGGCAAGTTCAGCCACCGAACAAAATGATTTTTAATTCCTAATTGAATAAAAATGTTTCAAGAAACATACGATGTAATAGTAGTAGGAGCAGGGCACGCTGGCTCGGAAGCCGCAGCAGCATCTGCAAATATAGGTGCTAAAACCCTGTTGGTAACGATGAGTTTGCAAAATATTGCTCAAATGAGCTGCAATCCTGCAATGGGTGGCATTGCCAAAGGACAAATTGTTCGAGAAATTGACGCAATGGGTGGTTATTCAGGCATTGTGTCTGATAAAACGGCTATACAGTTTAAGATGCTCAACAAATCGAAAGGTCCAGCCATGTGGTCGCCAAGAGTGCAATCTGATAGAATGCGGTTTGCCGAAGAATGGCGATTGATGTTAGAGCAAACTCCAAATCTCGATTTTTATCAAGAAATGGTTAAAGCTTTGATTATTGAAAATAACGAAGTAAAAGGAATCAAAACCTCGTTAGGGATAGAAATTCGTGCCAAAGCTGTGGTTTTAACTAATGGAACTTTTCTGAACGGATTGATGCACATTGGCGACAAACAGTTTGGAGGAGGTAGAGCAGGTGAGGGGGCGGCTTATGGAATTACCGAAGATTTAATTGCTGCTGGTTTTGAATCAGGTCGAATGAAAACAGGTACACCACCTCGTGTTGATGGGCGTTCGTTGGATTATTCTAAAATGAATGAAGAAAAAGGCGATGTGATACCTGATAAATTTTCGTATTCGGATATCACAAAACCGTTGAAATTTCAAAAATCTTGCCACATGACTTATACTTCGCTCGAAGTTCATGATATATTGAGAGAAGGTTTTGATCGTTCACCAATGTTTAACGGACGGATTAAAAGTTTAGGTCCAAGATATTGCCCGTCTATTGAAGATAAAATCAATCGTTTTGCTGATAAAGAGCGTCACCAATTATTTGTAGAACCCGAAGGCTGGAATACCGTCGAGGTTTATGTGAATGGATTTTCAACCTCTTTACCCGAAGAGGTACAGTTTAAAGCCTTACGGAGTGTGGTGGGTTTCGAGAAAGTTAAATTTTTTCGTCCTGGTTATGCCATCGAATATGATTATTTTCCACCAACGCAATTAAAACATACTCTAGAAACTAAATTAGTCAGCGGTTTGTATTTTGCAGGACAAATAAATGGAACCACAGGTTATGAAGAAGCCGCAAGTCAAGGATTAATGGCAGGAATCAACGCAGCATTAAAAGTTCAAGAAAAAGAACCCTTAATTTTAAAAAGAGACGAAGCTTATATTGGTGTACTTATTGATGATCTAATTACAAAAGGCACTGAAGAACCATATAGAATGTTCACTTCTCGGGCAGAATATCGTACTTTGTTAAGACAAGACAATGCCGATTTCCGTTTAACACCAATTGCTTATAAACTTGGATTAGCTTCTGAAAAAAGATTGATACGGATGGAACGCAAGTTTAACGAATCTGAAAAAATGGTGACTTTTTATAGAGAAACCAGTGTAACAGCAGCCGAAGCCAATCCAATTCTTGCATCAAAAGAAACCGCAGCTGTTAATCAAACGGATAAAATGGTTAAAATTTTCAGCCGTCCGCAAATTGATTTACAAGATATGCTGAAATTTGAAAAGGTTCAGGATTACATCAAAAACAACCCAGTTGATCAAGAAATCTTGGAACAAGCTGAAATTCAAGTAAAATATTCAGGTTATATTGATAAAGAACGGAATAATGCCGATAAATTAACAAGATTAGAAGATGTAAAAATCCCAGAATTTTTCGATTATGATAAAATAAAATCAATGTCAATAGAAGCCAAGCAGAAATTATCAAAAATTCGTCCTATAACCATCTCGCAAGCCTCGAGAATTAGTGGAGTTTCACCAAGTGATATA
>DYPB01000027.1:18683-21190 GCA_020720185.1 Flavobacterium psychrophilum
TCCTATAACCATCTCGCAAGCCTCGAGAATTAGTGGAGTTTCACCAAGTGATATAAGTGTTTTACTGATATATATGGGGCGATAGTAATTATAAATTACAATGTTCCTCGTGGAACGAAAGATAAATAAAAAATAAAAGGAAGATAAATTAAAGAGTTTATTAAGATTTCAATTCTTAAATTCCTAATGTTAAAATAAAATAATGAAGCATTTTTTAAAAGTAAAAGACCATTCTGTATCCCAAGAAATTTTTAATTTGGTTTATGACCAAACACAGGATATGTTAGTAACACAACCACAGCCAAGCCTAGATAATTTGGGTAAATATTATGAAAGCGTCAATTATATTTCGCATACCGATGGCAACAAAACTCTGTTTGAGAAAGCCTATCAAATCGTAAAAAATATTGCCTTAAAAAACAAACTTTCATTGATAAATAACTTGTCAAAAGATAAAGGAAAAATTCTTGATATTGGTGCAGGTGTAGGCGATTTTTTAGCAACAGCTCAACAAAATGGTTGGCAATCAGTAGGAGTAGAGCCTAATGATAAAGCACGAGCCATTGCCGAGAAAAAGGGAGTAACATTTGTTGAGAAAACAGAAGACTTACCCGATAATTCCTTCGATATTATTACGATGTGGCATGTTCTGGAGCATGTTCCTGCATTAGAAAATCAGATAATGGAACTGAAAAGATTAGTAAAACTCAACGGAACGATAATCATTGCTGTACCTAATTTTAAATCGTTCGATGCTGTTTATTATCAAGAATACTGGGCGGCTTACGATGTCCCTATTCATCTGTGGCATTTTTCTAAAACCGCTATAAAACTATTATTTGAGAAACATAATATCCGATTAGTCAAAGTTTTGCCAATGGTTTTCGATGCTTTTTATGTGGCTTTATTGTCAGAAAAATATAAAACGGGCAAAATGAACTTTATAAAAGCTACTTACATCGGTTTAAAATCGAATTGGAAAGCCCAAAAATCAGGCGAATACTCTTCGCATATTTATATTTTGAAGCAATAGATAAAAAACTTATAATCAGAATGTTGTGTGGTTGTAAATCCCTTGTTTTAAAATATTTTTAGATAAATATTGATATAATACAAACCAGTAATTATAAAAATTATAGCTGTAAATAGTCGCATTATTTTCTCAATTTTAGTTATAGCTTTAAAGTATTTGCTTAATTTTTCTAAACTAAAAGCGATAACAAACGCAAATAAAATAACTGGCAAACCCGTTCCAACCGAGAAAGCAATAGGTATGTACAAACCTGATTTTATGGTTAATGGAATTAGCATACCAAAAAATAAAGCACCGCTATATGGACAAAATGCTAATGCGAAAATTAACCCTAAAAGAAATGAACCCAACAAACCTTTATCTTTAAATTTGTCAGAAAGTGTATCGGCAAAGTTGAATCCTTTGATGAAGTTAAGTTTAATAATATCTAACATAATCAAGCCTAAAAAGACTAAAACAAATCCTATATATTTTTCGCCATTGCCTTGAAATAACTTGGCAATTTGAAACTTACTGGCTCCAAAATAAATTATTGCACCAATAACTGTATAGGAAAATATTCTGCCTAAAGTATATATAAAACCACTTAATAAAACTTTTTTCTTACTGTTTATTGTTTTTGCAATATAAGCAGTTGCTGTAATGTTAGTGGCTAATGGACAGGGAGCGATGGCGGTGAGCAAACCCAGTGCAAATGCTGTTAATAAAGGGATATCGCTGTTTTGTGCTATGTTTTCTAACCATTCCATAATTCAAATTACTTAAAAGAGTTTATTTCTTTTGCTAACCCTTTTTTAAATTCTTGGGGTTTGCTTTTAGCATTCATAAATGCAAAATCAGTTAGATCTTTTTTCTTAGCTGTTTTTGGATTGTATAAAAACAATGCAGTTCCAGTAGCTTCAAATTGTTCGGATATTTTTTCATTTTTGGCATCATCAACATTTACTAATAAAAATTGAATTGATGGATAACTTTTTAGTGTTTCTTTTGTCAATTTTTCAATAAGATTACAAGTAATACATCGATGTTCTGAATGAAATTGGATAATTTCGATGTTGGTTGTAACAACTTTTTTAGGTGTTGTTTTTTTGGTTTGTGCGTTTCCGTTTAAAGAAACAAATAGCAACATTATCGTTCCAAATACTGTTTTTAGAATAGTTTTTTTTCTCATCTTTTTCTCATAATTTATTTTTCATCTGCCTTGCAAATTAACTTTTTGAATTGGCACTTTTTCCTTTTCGATAAAATGAATAATACCAATAATTGTATTTAATTTTACCGTTGTTTTTTTACAAATTATCAGTGCCTTCTTTTTCATCTTCTTTTGGTTCTCTTTTCTGAAATTGAAGTTTATATACAACCCAACCAAAACCTGCTATTAGATGTAATAATACAACAGCAAAAATTATTTTTTCCATAGTTTTATAAAATTAAATTAAACAAATATCCTGAAATTATTATAAATAAAGCAACA
>DYPB01000167.1 GCA_020720185.1 Flavobacterium psychrophilum
CCCTGCCGAATCTACTGCGTAAGTGCTTGGTTTCTTTTCAGATACCTTTGGGCGTTGATTTGATGTGCAATCTTACCCGACCCACGCAGCCTCATATTCGGTTCTTGTTCATCAGTTCCGACATTTGCAGTCTCGCTTACTTCAGACCATGCCTCGCGGCAAACGCCCTTGCGACTTGCTATGCTTCGGGCACGACCCCGCGCATCAGGGACTTGCACCCTTTGGATAATTTCAGATATAGATAAAATTGGCTCGAAAATTGTTTCTCCGAATTTATTTTATTTATACCTTTGCCATTCAAGGCACACACATACAATATGCGATAATTGCGGGCTTTTGTGGTAGGTTGAACCATTGTGCAAGAAAGAAACATTTGTGCAACTTTGAAACGATAGTGCCTTTAAATCCCGCAACATACGCATATTGTTTTTCGTTATGCTCTATTGCAAAGACACAAAAAACGGATACCAAATTGATAAACGATAAAAAACGATAATAACAAAGATTGTTTTAAATTTGCCGATAAATTAAAAATTAAAAAATGGATTTGATACAACAGGGAATAGATAAAGGACTTATTAAATTTGAAGACGACAATAAGAGAATTTCTTATCCGCACGTCAATAAAACTTATGATTTCACAAAAGAAGAAATTGTAAGGGCAATTACATTTATTGAATTAGTATTAAGTTACGGTTACAAAAAGGAAAATATCAAATTTGAAGTTTCGGCACAACAAGGAAGTATCGGAACAACCGCAGCAGATATTGTTTTGTATCAACCAAATAAAGGTGCTTTTTTAGTCATTGAAGTTAAGGAACAAGACACAAAAGATACAATTGATAAAATTTACAAACAAGCGAGAAGTTACGCAGTCTCAAAAGAAATAAATGCAAAATATTTTGCCTATCGTATTGGCGATAACCCGATTGAAACTTATCTTATAAAAGACGGCGAAGAAAAATATATTTCACATATACCTTACGATTACGAAAAACCTGTTGTTTTTGCTTATGTAAATTCAAAACCTGTTCCTGATAATTTGAAACATTATCAAAATTTAAAACCTTCGACACCCTATAATTTAAAGCAAATTTTTAAGCAATGCCATAATATTTTGTGGAATTTAGGCGAAAAAGACAAAGAAGTAGCAAACACCGAATTTAATAAACTTCTGTTTCTTAAAATGTATGATGAATTGCTACAAGAAGAAAAACATTTGTCGCCGTATTTTTTTCAAACCTACGACAACGAAACCAAAGAGCAATTATTTGACAGATTAACAGACGAATACAAAAAAGCCGTTAAAGATGCAAAAGTTGATACGCTTCTAAAACCCTTCAATTTAACAAAATACCAGTTATTCGATATTGTTAAAAAGTTAGAAACCATAAGTTTAATTGCCACCGACAACGACCCAAAAGGTTTGGCTTACGAAACTTTTAGGGAAAATTTTATGAAAGGCGATTTTGGACAATATTTTACACCCCGAAATATTGTTGATTTTATGGTTAGCATTTCGCCTATTGAGTGGGACAAAACGTTTACAAAAAAATCGAAAGTGCTTGACCCTTGTTGCGGTTCGGGTTCGTTTTTAATTCACGCAATTTCGCATTACAAACATAAATATCCGAAACATTGGAAAGAGTTTGCAAATCAATCTATTTACGGAATTGAACACAACGACCAAATAGCAATTACCGCAAAAACAAATTTTGCATTGCACGACGACGGACACGACAACATCAGGTATATGAACGGTTTAAATGCCTATCTTGTGCCTGATTTGCACGTTGGAAGTTTCGATTTAATTCTTACAAACCCGCCTTTTGGCGGACAGCCCATTGAAAACGTTGCAAAACCCGAAGACAACGACAATGCAGAATTTAAACAATTTTACGGTTTCAACGATTACAGTATCACGGTTAAACAACAAGACCAAATAGAACTGATACGCAACAACATTGCGGAAACAGACGAACACGTTGCACGAATTGCATCGCAAATTATTTTCTTTGAATTGTATTACAAAATGCTCAAAGTTGGCGGAATTGCCGAAGTTGTAATTCCCGACGGTTTATTAACCAATTCGTCAGAGCAATTTGTAAGAGATTGGATTATGGAACACTTCCAAATACTTGCCGTTTTTTCGTTGCCGCAATTTACGTTTGCTCATTATGGTGCAGGTGTTAAATCTTCGATTATTATCGTTAAAAAATTAGATTTTTCAATTACCAAAAAAATTCAGTTTTCAAAGAAAAAATATTTGATTTCGGCAGTTAATGAAAAAAATCCCGAAATAGAGAAATTGGAAAAAGAAAAAACCGAAATTCCGAATAAATACATTGAAATTCAAAAACTTTTGGCAGACCAACAGGAAGAAATAATTATTACCGAAAAACAGCATCAGAACCCGAAAACAAAAGCCGAGAACATAAAACAGATAAACAAAAACTACAAAGAAAAAATTGATGCCGTTAAAAAAACAACGGAATATGCCGAATGGAAAAAAGCACAAACCGATGATATTAACGAGCAGATAAAATCTATAAAAGAAGCCATTTACGATGCCGCACAAGACAATTTTCATAAATTTGAAGCCGAGTTTAATTACCCCATATTTATGGCAATTGCCGACCAAATTGGCTACGATGCAACCGGAAAACCAACAAGACAAAACGATTTAGATAAAATTGCAAAAGAGTATCTGAAATTTATCGAAAAACAAAACGAAAATAATTAGTAATGGCAAAAGATATAAATACAGATACCTTAAAACAGCAAAATATCTTTACCATTGATTACAAAGATATTGAAGGACGGCTCGACCCGCTTTTTTATTCGTTGGTAGTTTTAGGTTTTTTGAATAAAACAAAATTCCAATTAATGACTATCGGTCATATTTCGGAATACGTAAAATCGGGCTTTGCCGTTGGTAAAGAAGCACAGGCAGACGAAGACGAACAAGAAAAATACATACAAATTCGCCCTACAAATATGACAGACAACGGCGAATTGAAATTTGATAAAAATATTTATGTTTCAGTAAATTATGTAACCGACAAACCCGACCAAATTTTAGAAAAAAACAGTGTTCTATTCAATAATACCAACAGTCAGGAATTAGTAGGTAAAACTTGTTTTTTCAATTTAGACGGCATTTATTTTTCTTCGAACCACGTAACACGCATTAAAACAAAAAACACGTTGGTTTTGCCCGAATATCTTTGTTGGATTTTAAATTACTATCAACGCCATAAAGTATTTTTCAATATATGCACCAATTGGAACAACCAATCGGGCGTAAACGGCGAACTTCTGAAAACAATAAAAATACCTGTTCCGCCAATAGAAATTCAGCGAAAAATTGTAACAAAAATTCAAAATTCGCAAACAAACCGACAAAAAAACAAAAGCCGTTCAAATTCCTATTTATCGAGTATCGACAGTTACATTCTTGAAAAATTAGGAATTACACTACCCGAAGAAGATAATAGTTTGGATAATAGAAT
>DYPB01000168.1 GCA_020720185.1 Flavobacterium psychrophilum
AATGTTTCTTTCTTGCACAAAAGTATCAATTTAGCACTTCTGCCCACAAAAAAAGTAATGGTCGTTGTGTTATATGTTACCTGCATTTTATCATCTGTTATTCAGTTATTTATACAGGTCTATCTTCCAAATATCGTATCATTTTTTCGGTGTATGGTAAATCGTTTTCTTCGATAATACTAACTACATCTTTTAATTTCATTTCTGTATCTTGATAGTATTCTACTAATTGCGTGTGGTTATCCACATCAAGCCCTTCACTGTCCAATTCATCAAGATAAGAACGATAGGTTTTCATCATTTCTTCTACATCTTGGTTGAACTTTTGTAGAAACAATTTCATTTTATCAAGTATGTCTATTTGACTTGCATATACTGGATTTGGCATATTTGTATGTTTTTGAGTTGTTGAATTTATTTTATTATCATTATTTGAAAATACATTATTTCGTTTTCGTAAACCGTCTAAATAACCTGTATCATAACCTTTTATGTATGTATCCATTGTAACATCGCCGAAAAAGAATGATTTGACGCTAACCAAACCGCCGTATTCCTTTTTATCGCCGTTTATTGCGTCTTTTAATCCGTCTTGGTAACCTTTATCAAAGTCGTTTACATTAATCATAATTAGGTCTTGAAAGGATTTTTTTATTTGTTATTTGTCTTTTCATAATTAAGTTTTCTAAAATATTAAGTTGCAACGCTGTTGTCATCATAATTTTCTGGATTTAATATTTTGCATATATCAATAAATAATTTATTCAAATGATTAATAGTACTTTCATTCGAAGTACTTATATAAACAGAGTTTTCAATACCAATACTCTGGCTATCTTTATCTTTGATAATAAACTGACTTGTATTCTCACCAGTAACAGACAATTTTAAACAATAAGTATTTGTGTAATTATTATATGTTATATCAGTATAATATTCGGAAATATAGATGTGCTTTATATTAAATTTTTGAGTATGAGTGTCAATGGATACATCTTGTTTACCTTTGCTGTCTGTATAAATTAATTTAAAAGTTTCAGTATAAATTATGGAATAATCATTTAAGTTATAGCTAAATGAACAAGTTACTTTGGTTTCGGAATTTGAACTTGAATACGAATATTTCTGATTTACAAGTATATCTTTAATCTCAGCTAATTTCTGGCTAATTATTTTATTATTATTGTTTTTTGAATTATTAGATTGTAAAATAGGAATTTGTTCTTGTTTATTTTCTATAATTTGAGACGTAATTTGAGTATCAGCCTTTTGCTCAACTGATAATAAATTTTTCAATTGATTACATACAAATTCAACTTGTTCAAACTTCAATGCTTGCTTACAAAACTGTAAAGTATTATTAAACTGTTCTTTTTGCTCGTTTGATAGCTTTATCATATTGAACAAAGACCCTTGCTCAATAAAATCAATTTGCTTTTTTAAATTTGTTAGTTTTTCAAAATTTGATTGTAATTCTGATATATAGTTTATTAATGAATTGGATAACAAGAAATTTCGATTGATTTTTTCGTTAATTTCCTTTTCTAATGCAGTAAAAAAAGAAAGAGTTTGTTGATTATTCAATAGTAAATATTTAAGCTGTTGAATTAGTCCAAGCTGTTGATTACTTGTTTTTTCACTAAGTGAACTATTAAGAATTTCTAAATATTTTTTTAAATCGTTCATCATTTTATGATTTAATCAATGTTTGTAAATTTTAAGTTAGTTTCTGAAATAATTTGTGTTAATTCTTCGCCGTCAATGTAATTAACTTTTATTTTGCGATTTACTTTTGGGTCGCCGTTTTGCGGATTGTAAATAGCTTGTCCCTTTGGCAAATTAGTTGCTGCTTTATTGCCAAACCCAAGAAAGCGAATAGATTGTTCTTCTGTCATTCCCAACGCAATACGCAAAGGAAAATTATCTAATATTTTTGTCCCTACTTCACCGCCAAGTGATGTAGTACAAACAATTAAATGAATACCGTATGAACGACCAATTTTTATTAACTCTTTCAATAGAGCTTTTTCTGCTGTTGCTGCAATATTTCTGCCTTCTCGTGAATTGTCTGTAAAAAGCATATGAAATTCATCTATTATACAAATTAGGCGTGGCAAAGGCAAATTTGTTTTTTTTCTATAATCATTTATATCTTTTGCTCTTACAGTATCTTGTTGAAACAAATTTTCACGGCGTTTCATTTCTTGGATTATGTAATCAATTATTTTAATACCTTCTAAAATATTGGAAGTAATACAAATAGCTTTAATATATTTTGAAGGTTCTAAAAATTCTTGAAAACCTGAACCTTTGCAATCTAATAAAACAAAATTTAATTCTTCGGGTGTATATTTTTCAATTCCTTTCGCTATAATGTTGTTAAGCAGAATTGATTTGCCTTTGCCTGATTGACCGCCAATTATTGCGTGGTGCGGTGTTTCTTTCTGCGAACTATCAAAACCAATCTCAAAGAAAAACTCACTTGTGCCTTCTCTTCCGATTGATATGCTTATGCCTTCTGTTTGAATATCTGAAAAATTGATGTCGTTATATTCTTGATTAATAGAATTTATTGAACTTTCTATTTGGTTTATATCAATTTCGTTATGAATACAATCTAATTCAAAATCAAAATGTTCGTTAAATAATTCTGAATTTTCAATATTTTTGATAATATATTTTTCTTGTTCGTTTGGTATTATTTGTATCATTTTATTTATCAATATTTCAGGTTCGGAATTATTGTGTGAAACTGAAATATTTTTATTGTAACTCAAAACGATATATAAACCAATACGTTTTCCATTTTCTATGAGTTTCGATAAATCATTGATTTGGTCTTTTGTAAAACCACTTGGAAAGTTTGAAATAAACAAAAATCGGTATGGCTCTGTAAATCCTGAATTTTTATTATAATCTGTAAGCGTTTTATATTTATAGCCAAGATTTTTTTGAATAATATAAGGTGCTTGATTATTTAATTCAATAATCAAATTTTTAATATCCAATTCGTTGGTAATAATACCATTACCAATTATCTTATCAGACAAATGCGAAGCAATTGCAAAATCAGCACCATAGTTTTGTGTATCAATAAAATGAAATTTATATAAATCTTTTTCAATGCGTTGCATTAATTGTAACGATAACCATTGCATTAGAAAATGTGATTGGTGTTGATTATTTTCGTTTAAATGTATGCAAATACCTTTACTATCTGCAAATGGTATCATTGCAGGAAATTGTAAATTATTTCGGTTTAATTGTCCGATTTTAAGTAATTCAGGTATTTCAACAGATTTTTGTTTTAATAAATTCTCAAAAAAATCCGTTTCGGAATTTTTCGGTTTAGAATTCATTAATTCTCGTTCAATCTCTTCAATTTTTTGTATTATATCATTCATTCATTTATCGTTGTTAATCGTGTTTTGAATTGCAGGTAACGGTTGAGGCTATATGCAGTAAGGGATTGCGAGCTACTATCCTGTCCACC
>DYPB01000028.1:0-11218 GCA_020720185.1 Flavobacterium psychrophilum
AAAGAGAATAGATGAAAGAGAATAGATGAAAGAGAATAGATGAAAGAGAATAGATGAAAGAGAATAGATGAAAGAGAATAGATGAAAGAAAATAGATGAAAGAAAATAGATAAAAGAAAATAGACTATATGTCTTATTTTCAAAAGTTTATATTTTTTTAGAATGTTAATCTATTTTAAAAAATTTGTTTTTTATAATATTTTTTTTACTTTTGGAACAGTAATAACCCTAAAATAAAATTATTATGAGAAATGACCAAGAAGCCTATTTTGCTATGTATTTGAAAGTGAAAAACTTTTATACTAAAAATGCTGCAAGTATGACGGCAGTTCCTGCAGTGGTTCCTTTTTTTAATCTATTGAGTACACAAATTACTCAATTAATAACCGCCGATACGGGTAGTCTTGCTGATATCACTGGTTATGCCATTGCAAAGAGTTTTAAACGAACTACGCTGGAAACTTTGTGCTTAAAGGTAAGCAACGCTGTTACCTCATATGCAGTAGTAAACAATGATTTTGTGCTACAAAAACGGGCAGATTTTCCAACCAGTAATTGGTATAAATACACCGAAGATGAATTGATTAGTCAAGCCACTATTGTAAAAAATTTAGCCACACCATTAGCTGCAAGCCTTAGCCCTTTTGGTGCAACTGCTGCCGAAGTAACCCTATTAGAGACAGCAACAACTGCATTTGTTGATGTAGTTTCTGACCCCACATTAGCCATTGATGTTCGCAAAGATGATAATAACAAAGTGGTCAATTTGATAGAGCAAATTCGAAACCTGCTCAACGATAAATTAGATATTTTAATGCGAAGTTTTGAAGTCAATAACCCCAGTTTGTTTAATTTATACAAATCGGCACGAGCCATAGATAGCAACGGAACGATGGTTAGCCCAACAACCATTTTTGACATTCCTGCCAATACAACAATATCTATTCATACCGCTTCGAGTTATGATTCAAGTACATTATATACGGTTCAAAATATGGGTAATGCCTCAGTAAATTTCAGTTTATCAACCATTAAAGATACCGAAGGACCGAACCCTGTTGATTTATCTCCTGGCAATCCTCGAAGCCGACAAGCAGATAATTTAGCCCCAGACGGTACATTTTTTACAATAAAAAATGAAAATGCAACGATAATAAAAGTGCGTCTTTGGGTTGAATAATTTTATCATAAAAATAATAAAAAACTATGAACTACATTAAACTCGTCGAAGATTTTATCAATTCTGATTTAGAATTAGACCAATTTATTGAAAGGATTCCCTTGCACGAACAACCTGCTTTTATTCGGGCTTTTAAAGAATATATGATTAAATTTGCTCTGGAAAAGGAGAATTATGAACTAATTGCTGATTTACAAGGAATGGATGGAAAAATCGATAAATATGAAGATGCGATAATTAGCGAATTGGCAGCCAAATCAAAATATGACAAATCCGTTGAAGAACGAGATAAGGCTTTTGAGGAAATGGATGAAACAAGAGTGGGGATTCGAAATTATGTAATAGAATGTATTGTTACCGAAGCCGATAATGCCCAGCCAATGTTAGAATTAGCCATAAAACTTATTGAGTTAGAAAAAGATATTGATTTTTATCAACCTGAAAACTGGGCGGCTATTGCACATCTGCTTTAATCTTACATCAAATTTAAAATAGGTGTTTTTTGAGAATATAAAATCAAGTTTCAAAACCATAGATTGATTAAAGGTGGGTTCTATAAATTAGTTTTTTTGTAAATTTATAGAACCCACCTAAAATTTTACACTAAATTTCAGATTAAAAACCCGAGTAGTCATATAATTTGGGATGCCATATTGTGTTTTTGTATAAACATCTCTTACCCAAGTATTTGTAATGCTATTTTGATTGTTAAACATATTAAAAATTTCGAATCCTGCTGATAAATCTTGAAGTTTTTTTAACCAATGTCCATCTGGTCTGTCTTTATTTTTTTCGGTAAAAACATACGAAAATCCAGCATCAACACGACGGTAATCTCTTAATCGGGTTTGATATTGATACGGATCAGCATACGATGGCGAACCGCCTGGTAATCCTGTATTGTACACTAAATTTAAGTAAACTTTTACACTTGGCAAATTAGGCATATAATCTTGAAAAAGAATTCCGAATTTTAATAATTGGTCGGTCGGTCTTGCTATAAAACCTTTATTATCAATATTTTCCTCCGTTTTTAGATAACCTAAACTTAACCATGATTCAGTGCCTTTTACAAATTCGCCATTTAATCTAATGTCCAATCCTTGTGCATAAGCCGTAGTATTATTATTGGCTTCATACCGAATCCGTACATTATCTAATGTATATGGATTTACATCTGATAAAGTTTTGTAATACAGTTCGCTAACTAATTTAAAGGGTCTGTCCCATATTTTGAAACTATAATCGTTGCTCAATACAAAATGTATTGATTTTTGGGCTTTTACATCGGGCTGGACAACAGCATTTTTATCTCGCAATTCTCTATAAAAAGGAGGTTGGGCATATAAACCGCCCGAAATTCTAAAAACCATATCTTTTTCCCAGTTTGGTTTAACTGCAAATTGAAATCTTGGCGAAAAAACAATCTGATTTTTACCAGAGATATTATCTGTAAAAACTTGCCAATTATGCCCCCTAATTCCTGCATTATAAGAAACTTCTGCATTGCCAATGGTACTTTTTTTACTCCATTGCAAATAGCCCGAAAAACGGTTAATAGTAGCATAATTAGTAGCTCGAACGCTATTATATGGCACTAATGGACCAATATAGGGGTTGTATGGCTGATTATTTCCATGAGTTGGAACATGTGGCGGATTAATAGAAAATCCTGCAGAGTCAATAACCTCCCACTCTATCAATCGGTCTCTAATATCTTCTTTTGTAATTTTTACTCCCCATTCTAATTGACTTCTTTTTAATTCATGAAAACCTTTAATTTCAGCATTCAGAATCAAGGCATCTAAATCGTTTCGGGCATGGTTAAGCTGGCTACCAATGGCACGGCTATATATCACATTTCCAAAGGTTTCAGAGCCTAAATTAGCATCAACCTCACCTAATGAATATGCGGCATCAATATCATAATACTCTTGTTCTTGAGCATGATATCCAGAGGTTATTAATTTGTAAATATTATTATCATTAGCTTTATATACTGTTTTTAAAGCACCAAAAACTGTTGTATATTTATCTTTTTCTTGTCCATCGTAATATACCTGTAAGGCAATTGGTTCGTTAATTGTTCCAAAATTTGTTTGTCGAGAAATCGGTTGGTAGTTGTATCGGTTTTGAGAAAAATTTCCTAAAAAACTAAATTGCAATTTTGTTGAAGCAACAAAGTTTATTTGGGTTTGAATATCCGCAAAAACAGGTTTGAAATTAGTTTTAACTTCCTGACTTTTAACTAATAAAGAATTATCACGATAGCGAATTCCTGATAAGAAATTCCATTTCTGATTTTGAGTTACTGCATCAACTGTAAGTCCAGCTCCTAATAAATTTAGGTCGGCTGTTAGACCAAATTTTGTTGGGGTTCTGTATGTTATATCTAAAACCGAGGATAATTTATCTCCGTATTTTGCCTGAAAACCACCTCCAGAAAAATCTACATTTTGAACCATATCCGAATTTGTAAAACTCAAGCCTTCTTGTTGCCCAGAACGAACAAGAAATGGTCTATAAACCTCAATTTCATTAACATACACAAGATTTTCGTCATAATTACCACCTCGAACCGCATAAGATGAACTTAATTCGTTATTAGAATTTACTCCTGGCAAAGTTTTAATAATATTCTCTATTCCTGGATTTGCTCCAGTAATTTTACGAATAACTGCTGGCGAAATATTAGTAATTCCTTGTATTCTTTTTCTATCATTTTTGATTATAACATCGTCTAATTCGCTCGATTTATTATTCATTACAGGATTAAATTCAAAATCTTGATTTGATTTTAACTGAATTGTAATCCTTTTTTTTACGAACGAAATATGGGTAAATGAAACTGTAACTTTCTGATTAGAAGGAATTATAAAACTATAAAAACCATTAGCGTTAGTTTGTGTGCTGTTTTTTCCATCAGAGATTTGGACATTTTCAACAGGTTCGTTCTTTTCGTCCAAGATTACACCTTTAATTCGTGCGGTTTGTGCAAAAATTGAGGTATTTATTAGTAAAAATAAGATGATTTTTTTCAATTTATTTGGTATTTTAATTTTATATTATTGAAAGTATGTTTTAAAATTTTATCATTTTTCTAATTATTTAAAATAAAAACTTGTCATAAAAGTAGTCTTATTGCCCACATTATCAATAACTTCCAATCTTAAATCGTTAATAGAATTGTTTTTTATATTTTCATCAAGGATATAAGTCAATTTCTTATTCTTATATTCATATTCAAACAAAATCCATTTTCCGTTTAGAAATCCATTATATGATTTTATTCCCGATTTGTCATCTGAAATTATAAACTGAATGTTTTTTTGATTTGTAATATCCTTATTTTCAATAGATTTTGTAATAGCAATTTTTGGAACAATTGTATCTTTTACTAAAAAATAAGTTCCTAATTCTCGGGTTTTTCCTATAAAAACATTGCCTTTTCGAGTGGTTTCAATATAATCAATCCTATTTTTTTCTTTTTGACCAATAAAATAATAACTCATATCTGTAAGAGAATGCTTGTTGTCAGTTATCGAAATAGTATAATTAGAATGTACTGGAACTGTCTGATTATGAATAATTACGGTATCGTTTTTTACATCAAAATTCATAAAAAAATTGTCATAAAAAATGTTTTTAGGAAACGAAACTTCTACATTATCTTTTTCAAAAATATTGTCCGTGTTGCATTTTACAAAATATTTTGTAGTAATTGGTTTTTCAATATTTTTTGCAGGAAGATTTGAATATTCAATAGGAACATTAATTATAGTTTTATTATTATGATAATCAGATACTTCTATACGAATAATTTGATTAATATTTGGCATATTTACATCTATAATTCCGTTATCTTCATCGGATTTAATAATAGATAATGGATATGGATTTTTCATAAATAATTTTTGAACTCTCTGATTCATAGATACATATCTATTATAATCTATCAAAGCATTTATATACCTAAATTGTTCGAATGCAAATGTATTAAACTCATAACTAAACATTGAGTTTCCATTTTTAAAAATGGCGGCTTTAAAAATTCCATATTTATTGTAGGATTTATTAAATTGATCGAAAGTATTAATTCCGAAACCTATTTTTCCTGATACTAAAATTTTCTGTGCTAAATAGGTGCCATCTTTTTGTAGAACTAAACTTGCAATAACGGGTGTATTAGACTGATTTACAACCGATTCTTTGTCTATTGGATATAAATACAATCCGCTAACTGTGGGTTTTATGGTATCTTCAAAATATTTGTCAAATCCAAAAAACATGGGATTTATGATATTGTCATTTTTAGAATCTCGAAATTCAAAATGCAAGTGTGGACCACCCGAACCACCTGTATTTCCTGAAAAAGCAATAACATCACTCTTTTTTACTGGCAATTCATTTGGTTTTAAAAACAACTCTATCTCATACGATTTTTCTTTATATTGATTAGTTTTAATGTATTTTTCAATCTCACCATTTGCTTTTGACAAATGCCCGTATAATGTCGTAAAACCGTTGGGATGTGTTACATATATGGCTTTTCCGTAACCAAAAGTGGAAATTTTAATCCGAGAAACATATCCATCGGCAACCGCATAAACAGGCAGACCTTCAATTTTATTGGTTTTTATATCAAATCCTGAATGAAAATGATTGGCTCGTAATTCTCCAAAACAACCTGAAAGTTGCATTGGAATATTCAACGGATTCCGAAAATAATCCTTTGGATAATTGGTTTGTGCAAATGCTATAAACGGAAATATAATAATAATAATACTTTTTTTCATAACAGAATATTTTGGCTAATATACAAACAAATACTGTTTTTGCAAAATAAACTTGTGAGTTAATTATTTTGGTTCTACTGGTTTTTCTGTGGAAAACTAGTAGAACCAAAAATATAAATTCTAAAATAACATTTTCACAAAATTACCAGTAGAACCACAATTAATAACAATGGAAAAGTTGCATTTATAACTTGAATCCGCCTTTTCAAAGATTAAATTAGGAGAGAGGTTTGGATAAAAAATCACTTTAATCCATTTTCAGTCGTAAAGCAGATATTAACAAATGACTCAATCGAGGACTTGACATTTTTATCCAACAATTCAAAAAAACTTTGAATCAGACTTGGAACTATTCCAATCGGAGATATAGAAAACGGTTTTAATCTATTGATAATGAGTTTAATTATCATTTGAATATTTGAAAAAGTTAAAAAATAATTATTTTTTTTTAAAAAAAATAGTACAAATTAAGAATGAAATGCTATTTTTGTAAAATTAGTAATGAAAATTAATTTTTGTGAGTGAAATTGTAGAAATTGTTGATTCTCTTGAATTTAAACTTAAAAAACTTTTTAAAAAGATAGAAATTTTAGAGCAAAATAATATAGAATTGAGTCAAGAATTAGAAAAATCTACAATAATAATACAAAAACAATCTGATGATATGGTACAATTTAAAAAACAGTACGATACTCTGAAAATTGCAAATTCATTGCTTGGCAGTAATGAAAACACAAGAGATACGAAGCTTAAAATAAATTCATTAATTCGAGAAATAGATTACTGTATAGCACAACTATCTGATTAGTAACACTATGAACGAAAAGCTTAAAATAAAATTATCAATAGCCGATAGGATTTATCCATTAACGGTAACAGTAGAACAAGAGGAAGGAATGCGGAGTGCTGCTAAGAAAATTGATAATATGATTAAGAAATTTGAAGAAAATTATGCCGTTCGTGATAAACAAGATGTATTGGCAATGTGTGCATTACAATTTGCATCGCAAGTAGAACAAAAGCAATTCAATAATACAATTAATGGAACAGAAACCATAAATAAATTATTGACTATTAATGATTTATTAGATCATTATCTCGAAAAATAAAATTTAAGTTCTTATAAATAAACTAAAAACACTGCCTACATTAGTTTTTAATTTGATAAACTCAACACTAATAAATTAGAATGAGCCAATCGTCGCTACTAAAACAGGCCCTTCAGTGGGAAGTTTGAACAGTGAGTTCGCTCAAAACTTGTATTTTCGAGTTTATACAATTCAACCGATGTAGGTTTTTTTATATAATTTTCTAAACCAAATAATAATGCTAGAAATAATAATTACACTAATGCTTGCCATTCCTGCTGGATTTGGTATTGCAAAATATTTAGAGAAAGAAAGCGTTTCAACCTTTGTGAAAAATGCAAAGAAAGAAGCCGCATCAATATTAAGAGATGCAAATGTTGAAGCCGAAAACATCAAAAAAGACAAGATGTTGCAGGCTAAAGAGAAGTTTTTGGAACTAAAAGCAGAACACGAACAGGTAATTTTATCAAGAGATAGAAAAGTTGCTGAAGTTGAAAAACGAGTTCGAGATAAAGAATCATTGGTTTCCAATGAATTATCAAAAGCTAAAAAAATCAACGATGATTTTGAATCAAAAACCAAAGAATATACCTCAAAAATTGAGTTGCTTGAAAAAAAGCAAATCGAAATTGATAAAATGCACAAAAGCCAAGTAACACAACTTGAAGTAATATCAGGATTGTCAGCAGAAGAAGCTAAAAATCAATTAGTTGAAAGTTTAAAAGGTGAGGCAAAAGCACAGGCAATGTCTATTATTCAAGAAACTATTGAAGAGGCTAAACTAACGGCACATCAAGAGGCTAAAAAAATCATTATCAGCACAATACAACGAGTTGGAACAGAAGAAGCAGTTGAAAATTGTGTGTCAGTATTTAATATTGAGTCAGATGATGTAAAAGGACGAATTATTGGTCGTGAGGGTAGAAATATCCGTGCAATAGAAGATGCAACAGGAGTCCAAATTATTGTTGATGATACTCCAGAAGCAATTATTTTATCATGTTTTGATCCTGTAAGAAGAGAAATTGCTCGATTAGCTTTGCATAAATTGGTTACAGATGGTAGAATTCATCCTGCTAGAATTGAAGAAGTAGTTGCAAAAACAACCAAACAAATTGACGATGAAATTATAGAAATTGGCAAACGAACAGTAGTTGATTTAGGCATACATGGCTTACATCCCGAACTTATTAGAATTGTAGGTCGAATGAAATATCGTTCATCTTATGGGCAAAATTTATTGCAACACTCTCGTGAAGTTTCAAAACTTTGTGGAATTATGGCTGCCGAATTAGGTTTGAATGTAAAATTAGCAAAAAGAGCTGGTTTACTTCACGATATTGGTAAAGTACCTGATACTGAAAGCGACTTGCCGCACGCACTTTTAGGAATGCAATGGGCAGAAAAATATGGAGAAAAAGAAGAAGTTTGTAACGCCATTGGAGCTCATCACGACGAAATAGAAATGAAATCTTTACTATCGCCAATTATACAAGTTTGCGATGCAATTTCAGGTGCTCGTCCTGGAGCAAGACGACAAGTAATGGATTCCTACATTCAACGATTGAAAGATTTAGAAGAAGTTGCCTTTGGATTTGCAGGTGTTAAAAATGCCTATGCCATTCAGGCAGGTCGAGAATTGCGTGTAATTGTAGAAAGTGAAAAAGTATCTGATGAAAAAGCCATGAGACTATCATTTGATATTTCTCAAAAAATTCAAACAGAAATGACTTATCCTGGTCAGGTGAAAATTACAGTTATTAGAGAAACTCGTGCAGTTAATGTAGCAAAATAAATCAAATAAATTATATGAAAATCACGAATTGGAAATGTTTTCATAATTCGTGATTTTTTATTTTCTAGGATGAAAATTATTGATAACCTCCGATAGGTATTTTTTGTCAAGATGTACATAAATTTCTGTTGTTGTGATACTTTCATGACCAAGCATTAATTGTATCGACCGCAAATCGGCACCATTTTCAAGTAAATGAGTCGCAAATGAATGGCGAAATGTATGAGGTGAAATGGCTTTGTTCATCTCTATTTTTTTTGCCAAATCTTTTATAATTGTAAAAATCATAGCTCGAGTAAGCCCTCCACCTCGGCGATTTAAAAACAAAAAATCTTCGTGTCCTTTCTGAATTTTTAGATACAATCTATCCGTATTTTTATAAATTTCGATATATTTTTGAGTATAATTTCCGATAGGAACAAAGCGTTGTTTATTACCTTTTCCTGTTATTTTTATAAAACCTTCGTCAAAATAAAGATCTGATATTTTTAGAGTAACCAATTCCGAAACCCTTAAACCACAACCATATAGCATTTCGAGCATGGCTCTGTTTCGCTCCCCTTCTTTAGTTGATAAATCTATTGCTTTTATCAAATTATCAATTTCATTTACAGATAAAGTATCTGGCAATTTTCTGCCTGTTTTTGGTGTTTCAATCAATTCTAATGGATTATCTGGGCGATAATCTTCAAAAATTAAATAGTTGAAAAAACTTTTTAATCCCGAAATAATTCTGGCTTGCGATCGTGGATTAACCTCTTTTGCAATGGTATAAACAAATTGTTGAATAGTTTGTTCGTCAATTTTTATAGGAGAAACCTTAATATTATTTTCAATCAAAAAGTTACACAACCGCTCTAAATCAAAGCCATAATTCTCAATAGTATTAGCAGACAGACCTCGTTCTATCCGCAAATAGGATTGATAATTCTTTATGTATAATTTCCAATTCATACGGCAAATATCGTTATTTTTTGGTATAAAAAAACCACGCTCCTGGCGTGGTTTTGATTTAGTGCGACTTGTTTAAAGAAAATTTTTTAATAATGATACTATTTCTTGGTCAGAAATATCATTTCTTTCTCCTTTACTGTAAATTGATGGAAAAATAACTTTAAATTCGTTTGTTTTTACAAATGTTATAATTCTTGCTCCCTCACTTTTTCCTTTACCTTTCGATGCAATTGCAAGCCGAACTTTATAAACTTCATTTCCCAACAGCGTTCCCAAAGTTGGATTTTCAGAAATATTTTCAGCTAATAATACCATTTCATCTTTTAACGAGGCATATTTTTTGATTAATTTTTTTGCTTCTTTTTTAAAATTATCTGACAATTCAATTTCATATTTCATTTAAAAAATCGCTTAATGAAGTTGTTTTCATCTTAGCTTTTTTAATCAACGACATTTCTTTAAAACCTTGTTTAATGTTTTTTAAAATCTTCTCTTTCTTAAATGATTTTTCAACTTTGATATTCGCATCAATTTTGGCGATTTTTTTTGCCAAACTTAAAAACGATTTTCCCGATTTTGTGCGTTCGTTTACAGTAATTGTTGTCATAATCTTTTAAATTTTTATACAAAGTTACAAAGCTTTTTTGAATTTCCAATTCATACGGTAAATATCGTCATTTTTTAGCATAAAAAAACCACGATCGAGGCGTGGAATAATTCAATTTTTATTTACATCAATATATTCTATCTATAAGTTTAGAAATATCTTGTTTACTATGCAAAATACCAATAATTATAATTGTTTTTTTATTTTCATCAATTGTAAAATAAATACAATATGGAAAAAATCGAGGGTGAGCTATTCTAACATTCTCAAATATAGGATGATAAATATAAGGATTTTTTTGTATTTTATGAATGATAGCAATTATGGAATCCGCAAATCGTTCTTCCAAATTAGTGTCTGGACTTTGGTCATAATACCAATATTTTGCATCTTCAATATCGGTTTCAACATTATCAAAATAAGATAGTTTAAAATCAAACGCTATCATCGTTCAATTTCTCTCTTTAAAACTTCAAAAAGCATTTCGATTGGTTTTACTCGTTCTGGATTTTTTATAATAGCATTTAATCGTGAAGTTAATATTTCTTTGTGCCATGCAGGTATATCATCTGTTATTTCATCAATATCAGGATATTGTTGTTTGATTAGTTTCCACTCCGAATGAGGAATATACATTCCCGAATTGTTTCCGTTGCTATCATGTAATGGTTGTATATTCATATTCTAATCATTTTATGATGCAAATATATAAAAAAAATATTTTATATTTTTCAGTAATTTTTTCTAATATCGTGCTTTTTTGGTATAAAAAACCACGCTTGTGGCGTGGTTTTGATT
>DYPB01000028.1:11318-16596 GCA_020720185.1 Flavobacterium psychrophilum
GTATTCTTTTTAAATAACTTACAAATTAATAATATCTAAAATTTAACCGCTTATTTAACTGCAAAACGCTATCTTCCGCTTATACTACCGCTCGAACTTTCTCTTTTATCTATCATTTTTGGTGTGCCGTTGTATTTTATATCGGCACTGCTGTTAGCTTCTGCTTTTAGACTTACTAATGGATGTATTTTTATTGTGGCACTGCTTGACGCGTTTGCGACAATATCATTAGACAATAATTTATAAGCATTTATGTCTGAACTGCTTGATGCTGAGGTTTCTAATTTTAATGACTTGCCGCTTAAGTCTATTGTTGCACTGCTAGAGGCTTCGGCTTCAATAGTATCTACTTCAAGAGTTGCGTTTATGGTTGCACTGCTTGATGCGTCAAGGAACATTTGACTTCCAGTAATTTTTCCATTTGTTGTAATCGATGAGGAACTTGAGGCTTTTAGTGATTCTATTTTTGGAGTTTTTACTGTTACTTTTACACCATTTGAACTGCTATAACTGGCATTTGGTTTAATTATCAAGATGCCGTTCTCTACTTTTGTATCAATTATAGGTTGCAGGTTGCTATCGGTTTCTACACTAATAAATTTATTGGTAGATTGTTCAAAAACTACATCTATTGAGGCACTTACTTTTATTCCTGTAAAATCTTCAGTAACAGTGCGAGTTTCGGTAGTTATATTTCCGTTTCCTTTGGTACCCATGCCCCAGTTATCGTTTGATTTACAAGAGCTAAATGATAGTGCAACAAGGCTTGGTAGTATAAAATTTGTGAGGATCGTGATTAATTTTATCATAATTATTTAGTTTTAATGATTATTCCGTTTTTATTTATTTGTAAACTACTTTCTTCTTTTCCAGAAGTTGTTTGAATTATTTCTTTTCCATTAACTTTTAAAATCACTTCTTTCTCTGGTTTCTTTGCATCTTCTTCGATTTCTTCACTGTAATCATATGATTCAATATTATCATCTTCATTATCAGGGCAATTTAGACATTTTATTTTAGAATCGGTTACTTTATATGTATAACTGCCGCTGTAATGTAAATTAAATTCCTCATCATCAGAACGGTCATAATTTTCGACAGATTTATCGCATTTGAAAATTGTACCTTTTGGCAAATATAAAGTTATTTCTACTTCTTGGTCTCTAAACTTATTTTTAAAATTGGTTATCAAATAATTGTCAAAAATTAACTGATTTCCTTTTATTTTATAATGATATTGAATTTCTTTGGCTCTATAATTTGCTTCTGAAATAGAGCTTCCGTTGGCTAATTTTTCAATTTTTATAGAAGCTTCTTTTTCGTCGGTACTTTCTATTTTTATGCTAACATCGTTTGAATAGATTATTTTGTTTTTTAAAGAATCTTCGGTAATTTTAAACTCATAATTATTAGATAAATCTTTTGAATAATAATCATTATGAGCAAATTTTATCAATAAAGTGTCGTTTGGCTGAACAAATAGATTTTGTTTTTCAAGCACTCTTCCGTCTTCACCAAAAGCTGCTGCTTGTCTAATTCCGATTGATGCACCAATAGCAACGGCAATAATCCAAAGGGCTAAAAGTGTGTAAATTGCAGTTCGCCCAATTGATTTCATTGCTGGAGAAATTAATTTGAAACCTAAAATTATTAGGAAAAAAAATGGAATTCCGACTGCAAAAAACATTACCAAACCAAAAGTCCAGGCTGGATAATCCGAATAATTTCCTGATTCAATAAAATCCGTCCATGGAAAATCAATAAACATCCCCGTTCCTATTGTAAATATTCCAACCAACAAGAAAAAAACCATTGTTAAACCAGCTAATATTAAACTCCCACCAATAAATTTTGCAAATATTCCTAAAATACTAATAATTAAATCTCCAAAACTACTTCCTACTTTTTCGGCACCAGACTTAAATCGTTTCCCTAATTTTTCGTGATTAATATTGTTAATTTTCTCAGATACGCTGGCAAATTCTTCTCTAACTTTTTTTTCTATATTAGAAATATTTACAGGTTCGCCAGTCATTTCTAATTTTTCAGATGTTGTAACTGCCTCTGGCATAGCAATCCAAAGAATGATATATAATAAAAGACCTGTTCCAAAAACAAAAAATAGCACTAACATTATTACCCGAAGTAAAGTTAAATCGATACCAAAATAATGAGACAATCCAGCCAATACACCTCCTATTTCCCCTTTATCCTTATCACGATACAATTTTTTGGTTTGTAAATTAGAATAATTTTCAGCAAAATTTGAAGATTTTGGAGCATCACCTTCCTCTTCAATTCTATAATCCTCAGGCTGACCCATAACTGTAATTACAGCATCAACATCAATCAATTCAACAACACTACTATCTTTTTTTCCTCTTTCGAGCAATAATTCTGAAACCCTCATCTCAATATCCTTAATAATCTCTTCTTTTCCAGAAGCATTTGTTAATGAGCGTTTTATAGCGTCAAAATATCGAGATAATTTTTGAAAAGCGTCTTCATCAATATGGAAAAATGTTCCGCCTAAATTTATGTTTACTGTTTTTTTCATGATTTAAAGTTTTTTGTTGGTTATCAGTTGTACAGCATCAGACAATTCCGTCCAAGTGCCATTTAATTCGTTTAAAAATGTTTGTCCAATTTCGGTTAAGCCATAGTATTTTCGAGGCGGTCCCCCTGTACTCTCTTCCCAACGGTAGTTGAGTAATCCGTCGTTTTTTAGCCGAGTAAGTAACGGATAAACCGTACCCTCAACTACTAACAATTTTGCGCTTTTTAAAGTATCTAAAATTTCCGATGTATATGCCTCTTTGTCTTTTAAAACCGATAAGATACAAAACTCGAGAACCCCTTTTCGCATTTGAGCTTTTGTGTTTTCAATGTTCATAATTTCGTTTTTTTTGATATTAGGTTGATTAAACCATTCGTTTTTTGATGATTTTTTTTTGAAGCTAATCCTGCTATTCGTTACAATCTTTTTTGTTTTTTGCATTTGCTTTGCGTCCAAGGCAAAAAAAACAAAAAAGGATTTTCACTTCTATCAGGGCTATAACTTAGTCTTTAATTTAAAATCCGTTTTCTATAATTGTAGATTCTAATTTTAAAATTACTATTAATTAACCATTAATTTCTTATGCAAAGATAATGTTAAAAAATATTACTATGCAATGCAAAGTAGTAAATATTTTAATAAAAAATTAAAACTATTTTTAAATAATTGAAAATCAATCGTTTAAAAACAATAAAACTATCAACTAAATTTATATTTCATAATTTATAACTCATAATTCATAACTTTTTAACTATATTTGCTTAAAAAAAAACATGCTCACAAAATCAAAGATTAACCTTTTTCTATTATTTAAACTGCCATCTGCCTATTTTTGTGGCGTTCGATTAAAAAAAATTGACGCAAAACAATGCCTAACATCAGTAAAACACCGTTGGATTAATCAAAACCCTTTTAATTCAATGTATTTTGCCGTACAGGCTATGGCTGCCGAATTATCTACAGGTGCATTAGTGATGTTGTATATAAAAGAATCGGGAAAAAATATTTCGATGTTGGTTGCTAATAACAAATCGATTTTTGATAAAAAAGCCACAGGCAGAATTACATTTACTTGCACCGATGGATTGTCGGTTCAAAATGCTATTAATCAAACTATTGAAACTGGAAATGGGCAGAAAGTTTGGCTAAAATCAGTTGGAATCAATCAAAAAGGAGAACAAGTTTCAGAGTTCGATTTTGAATGGACAATTAAAATTAAAGTTTAACGAATTGTAAAACATTATAAAAAAATAAAAATGAATTCATCCGTAAATCAAATAATTAAAAATCAAATTGCTACAATAACTTTTTTTCATCCTGAACAAAATTCGTTGCCCAGTAATGTATTGGCAGAACTTGCTGAAACAATTACAATTGCCGGAAAAAATCCAGAAATTAAAGTTATCATCTTAAAAAGTGGTGGCGACAGAACTTTTTGTGCAGGTGCTAGTTTTCAGGAATTAATTTCGATAAATAATGCAGAAAGTGGTAAAATTTTCTTCTCGGGTTTTGCCAATGTAATTAATGCGATGCGAAAATGCCCAAAATTTATAATAGGACGCATACAAGGAAAAACTGTTGGCGGTGGCGTGGGCATTGCAGCTTCAACCGATTATTGTATGGCTACAAAATTTGCCTCCATCAAACTATCCGAACTCAATATAGGCATAGGTCCATTTGTGGTTAGCCCAGTAATAGAAAGAAAAATAGGACTTTCGGCATTATCGCAAATTGCAATTGATGCTAATAATTTTTACGATGCCAGTTGGGCACTACAAAAAGGATTGTATGCAAATGTTTATGAAACTATCGACGAATTAGACCAAGAAATTCTTAAATTTGCAAACCATCTTTGTACCTACAACCCAGAGGCGATGACAGAAATGAAGCAAATTTTTTGGCAAAACACAAATCACTGGGATGATTTATTAGCCGAAAGAGCAGCAATTAGTGGTCGATTGGTATTGAGTGAGTTTACGAAGGAAACGCTTAAAAAGTTTAAGATTTAAACTTTGAAAGTAAAAAAGTTGTTTGTATGAGTACTGAAATAAAAAATAAAAGCCTTTTAAATCAACTGCGTGATGAAAAAAATGCAGGATTGAAAGGCTGTTTATATCATCAAACGCAAGTAAAACTGTCGTATAATACCAATAGAATAGAAGGCAGCAAACTATCCGAAGCACAAACTCGCTATATTTATGAAACGAATACTTTGTTTGTTGAAAATGGAGAAACAACCGCAAATATTGATGATATTCTCGAAACGATGAACCATTTTGCTTGTTTTAATTATTTGTTAGAAATTGCAGATGAAAAATTATCAGAAGAAATTATAAAGAAGTTTCATTATTTGTTAAAAATAAATACTTCGCAAACAAAAAAATTAGGATTCAATGCTGGCGAATACAAATCAATGCCCAATGTAGTTGGCGGAATTGAAACAACAAATCCCAAAAAAGTACCATTGGAAATCGAAAAATTATTGAAATCATACAATCAAAAAGAAATAAAAACTTTTGAAGATATTATTGATTTTCATTTTCATTTTGAAAAAATTCATCCTTTTCAAGATGGCAATGGTCGAGTAGGCAGATTAATTTTATTTAAAGAATGTTTGGCTCATAATATTGTTCCATTTATAATTGAAAACGAATATAAATTTTTCTATTACAGAGGTTTAACCGAATATTTGACGGTTAAAGAATATTTAATTGAAACTTG
>DYPB01000028.1:16696-20436 GCA_020720185.1 Flavobacterium psychrophilum
TATTTTCTAACAATCAATCATCTATTATCTCTTAAAAAAATGACCGAATTTAAAATGCCCAAAATGGGCGAAAGTATACAAGAAGCCACGATCATCAACTGGAATAAATCAGTTGGAGAATATGTATTACAAGATGAAATTTTGCTTGAAGTAGCTACTGATAAAGTAGATAGCGAAGTACCGTGTCCTGTTTCGGGAGTGATAACTGCTATTTATTTTGAAAAAGATGCGGTGGTAAGCGTTGGGGAAGTTTTGGCGACTATAAGCCTCCTATCCCCCGAAGGGGAAACTTCTAATATTGAAGATGTAGAAAATGTTATTATTGACACTAATAAAAATCAAGCGTCAAAACCTTCATTCCACTCCTCCCCTTCGGGGAGGTCGGGTGGGGCTTTTTTAAGTCCATTAATAATAAGTATTGCCCAAAAAGAGAACCTTTCTATTGAAGAATTACAAACCATAAGTGGCTCTGGAACAAACGGTCGTATTCAAAAAAGTGATGTTTACAATTACATCAAAAACAGAAAATATCCCGTTAAAAGTATTCCAGAAACAACAACAGCTCCCCCTTCGGGGGCGGGGGGGGCTTACAAAATTAACTATATAGAAGGTAAAGATAGTATCGTAGAAATGGACCGAATGCGAACAATGATTGCCAATCATATGGTATATTCAAAACAAAATTCGCCACATGTTACCAGTTTTATAGAAGTTGATGTTACCAATTTGGTGGCTTGGCGTGAGGAGAATAAAGATAAATTTTTAAATGAATTTGGAGAAAAATTAACTTTCACACCCATTTTTATTGATGCCGTTGCAAAAGCCATTGTCGATTTTCCGATGATAAATGTTTCTGTTAATGGTAATAAAATTATAGTTCATAACGACATCAATATCGGAATGGCAACTGCCTTACCATCAGGTAATTTGATTGTACCAGTGGTAACGAATGCTGATAGAAAAACATTGTTAGAGTTAGCAAAATCCGTCAATCATTTGGCAAATAGTTCAAGAAATAATAAACTAAAACCAGACGAAATTCAAGGTAGTACCTTTACCATTTCAAATGTTGGAACATTTGGCAGTTTGATGGGAACTCCAATTATAAATCAGCCAGAAGTGGCTATTTTAGCCTTCGGAATTATCAAAAAAAGAGCTATTGTAATTGAAAAAAACACAGGAGATGAAATTGCAATTAGAAGTATGATGTATCTTTCATTATCCTTTGATCACAGAGTAGTTGATGGTTTTTTAGGTGGCTCTTTTTTGCGAAAAGTAGGAGATTATTTGGAAAATTTTAAAGGATAGAAAAGAGAAAAAATTTAACTGTCTAAATTAGTTTTCTTAAAAAAAATAGGTTAAATTTGGCTTAAAAATTTTGAACTTAAGTAAGGTTTTTTAAATAGGTATAAAAATCTAATTACTAATAACTTACAACATATAAATTACAATGAACTACGAAATAAAAACTATAACGATTGCGGAATCAAATTTATCTAAAATTGACATCAATAATATTATGATGGGAAAATCATTTTCAGACCATATTTTTATTTGTGATTATGAAAATGGCACTTGGCAAAACCCAAGAATTGAACCAATATCAATGATACCAACGCATCCAGCCGCTATGGCCTTGCATTATGGTCAGGCAATTTTTGAAGGTATGAAAGTAACACTTGATAAAGATGGAAAGCCTTTATTGTTTCGTCCTTACGAAAATGCACGAAGATTAAATTTTAGTGCTAATAGAATGGGAATGCCTTTATTTCCTGAAGATTTATTTGTAGAAGGACTAAAGAAGTTAGTAACTTTAGACAGAAGTTGGATACCAACGAAAGACGGTAGTTCGTTATATTTACGACCATTTATGTATGCTGACGAGGCTTTTATTGGTATGCGAGCCTCAACAAGTTTTAAATTTATTATTATGGGGTCGCCAGCAGGTCCTATATATAGTCATAAAATAAAATTATTTGCAGAAAACCACTATATAAGAGCCGCAAATGGTGGTACTGGTGAGGCAAAAGCAGCTGGAAATTATGCAGCCGCAATTCGACCGACAGAAGAGGCTAAAGCTAAAGGTTATGATCAAGTTTTGTGGCTCGATGCTCAAAATTTTGAGTATATTCAGGAAGTAGGAACTATGAATATTTTCTTTAAAATTGATGGAAAATTTATCACTCCTAATCTAAGTGGGTCAATACTCGCAGGTATAACCCGAATGAGTGTAATTACTATTTTACGGGATAAAGGTTTTGAAGTTAGCGAACAACCGATAACAATGACTGAAATTAAAGAAGCATACACGAACGGAACACTTGAGGAAGCTTTTGGAGCAGGAACGGCCGTTGGAATTGCAATGATTGCCGAAATTGGAAACGATGAGTTTTCAATACAGTTTTCGCCAGAAAACCCTGTTGCAACATTAGTTAAGGAAACATTAGACGGAATTAAGTTAGGTAAAATTGAAGATAAATTTGGATGGATTATTGAAGCAAACTAAAATTTATTTTCTCGTTTCATCACTCGCTTTTCTGTCCTCATCATATACATCGAGTCGGTAATTTTCGTCGTCGCCTTCAAGAATTTTTAGATAAGAATTGTATCTCGACCAAGCAATTTCATTGTTTTCTAATGCCTTTTTGATAGCACAATTAGGTTCATCTTTATGCAAACAATTATTAAATTTACATTCGTGTTTTAGTTTAAAAAACTCTGGAAAATAACCACTAATTTCTGATGGTTGCATATCTACAATTCCAAAACCTTTAATTCCTGGAGTATCAATAATTTGTGCTTCAAAACTTAAATCATACATTTCAGCAAATGTTGTAGTATGTTGTCCCTGTTTAGATTGCTCTGATATTTTTTTTGTTTTTAAATCTAAATTTGGTTCTAATGAATTAACTAATGTTGATTTTCCAACACCTGAATGACCTGAAAACATACTTACTTTTCCTATCATTTTTTGTTTTAAAGGCTCAATTCCAATATTTTGCGTTGATGATATTTGCATACATTGATACTCAATTTGTTCGTAAATGAATTGCAAATATTGTTGTTCGTCTCGCATTTCATCTGTGTAGGTATCTATTTTATTAAAAACCAAAACAGTTTCAATTCCATAAGCATTTGCAGTAACTAAAAACCTATCAATAAAACTGGTAGTTGTAGGCGGATTATTTATAGTAATTAACAAAAAAACCTGATCAATATTAGCTGCAATAATATGTAATTGCTTGCTTAAATTTACTGATTTTCGTACAATATAATTCTTCCGTTCATAAATTTTTGTGATAGTTCCAGTAGTAGTATCTGTTGTCTCTTCAAGGTCAAAATCAACCAAATCACCTACTGCTATTGGGTTTGTTGATTTTATTCCTTTCAATCTAAACTTGCCTTTGATACGGCATTCTATAAAATATCCTTCCGATGATTTTACGGTGTACCAACTTCCAGTAGATTTATAAACGATTCCTGTCATTAATTAATTTTAGTTTTAATTTTTTTTGCAAATGTAAGAAAGTTGATATCTCTAAACAGTATATCTTATAAAAAAAAACACGCTATAAATAATGCGTGGTTTTTAATAGTCTGAAAAAATAATTAATATTTATAAGCTATTCCTGTTTTTATAGATTGAGTCCCACCAATTTGGTTTGAGTTTGCTCCAACAGTTGTTTTATTAGAAGTCATCAATATAAATGGGCATCTTAATGCTGGTGCTAATATTCTCT
>DYPB01000169.1 GCA_020720185.1 Flavobacterium psychrophilum
CGTCAATAGGGATGTTGGTGGTAATTTTGTGACAAAAATATCCTTTAAATGAATTATTCAGAAAAGCAATTTGCATTAATTAAGTTTTTTCTTTTAAAATTAAATTTTTTAGAAGAAGAATTTAGTATAAATGATAGTTTTACAAAAAAATACCTTGACAATTTAAATAAAACTTACACTCAATTTAAAAATATTGGAAATTGTACAGATGAAAAAAGTTTGATGCCATATTTTAAATATAGTTATGATGGAAATATTTATAGAATTGATGAATTTACTTTAATTAATTATTTACAGTTAGAATTAAAAATTAAAGAAAGTAAAGATTTTATTATTCAAAATAACGTTAATCTAAAAATAACATCTGCAACAGATATTGCAAACTACACTTACTGCCCTGTAAGTTATTCTATTTCTAAATCTTTCACAACTAAAAAAATCGAAAGTGCAGAAATAGGAACCGAAAAACATTCCGACAGCTACATAAATAAACTTGTTAAGGAAAAAAGTGAATATACTGGGGAAACTAAAAATGCTGACTTTGAGTACAATGAATTTGATTTGAACTACGATGAAAATTTCATAGAGTTGAAAGAATTGTTAAAAGACTATGAAATATTATATAGCGGACACAATGAGAATGTTGTAAAATATTTTAAAAACGATAAAGGAAATTTTGTAGGGCAACCAGATTTTATATTAAAAAATATTATTACTAACGAAATTATTGTTGTAGAAGAAAAATACCAATTCATTCCAAGTGTAATTAAAGATTACAGCCATAATTATTATGACTCAACAAAAGCAGCGGAAGCTGAAATTACTTATGAGCGAATAATGAAAGGTATTAACGAAAAAAGAAATAAAAATTATTTCTATAAAAATCACATTAATCAAGTAAAATCTTACTTATATGGTATTTCTGAATATCCAATTAATAATGCAATTTTAATTTATTGGAAATATGAAATTAAAGAAAATATGAAAATAGTTACCAAATGCTACTTTAAAAAAATTGATAAATCACAAGAAAAAATTGACAGAGATGAATTAAATGATATTTTCAAGCAAATTAAAAAAGTTAATACTGATGGTAAAATTAATTTTAATTTTAAAAACCCATTAAAATGTGCCGCTTGTGTAAACAATTTTCTTTGTGGTCATAAAACAGGAAAATTTGAATATTTTACAATTCCCTATAAATTAGAATTTATTGAAATCAACAATAAAGTACCATTTCCAGATATTCTAAAGAAAACAAAAGATGACGTTTCACCAAAAAGAGATTGTACACCAGAAATTACTTGGATTAATGGATATAATGGATATAATGATACAGATTTAGCTGAACAAATATTTTAAAGATTATGATAAATCAAATAAAATTACTGAATAGTAAGGTTTTGAACCTTAAACTTATTGAAAGATGGCTAAAAGAGAATAAAAGTATTCTTGATAAAGCGATAGAGAAAACTTCTTGTTTTAAATGGAGAAAATGGCAGAGAGATAATTCGTTACATATTTTTCCTTGTTTGCCAAGTTTATGTGGTACACGGAATGAAGAATGTTGTTTTATTGAGTTTTATAAAAAATTACAGGATTTCATACAAACTATAAGAGCAGAAGAATTTTACAAAAAGCAATTAGACGAATATAATAAAATAAAGCATAATCAAAAAGCAATTTTTGAATGGATTATTGCAATTGAAAATTATGGAAAAGAACTAATTTTAATAAATGATGAAATTTATTTTAAGAATGAAAAAGATAAAAAATTTATAACATTTGAACTTGACAAAACTGAATTGCCTAATCTTTGGAACTTTAAAGAAGTTTTTGAAGAAAATTATCATTCATTAGACTTTGACAATTATATAAACAATTAATAACGAAGACAAAAGCAAACTGTAAAAGAAAAACTACCACCAACAAGGTATTTGCAAAAAAGCGGGTTAAGTCCTTATACAAAGTTCAGGAATATTTAGAAACTTTGGTACTTAATCAAAATTTAGGCATTTTTAGCCGCTTCTTCGCAAATACCCGATCGTTAGTTGGAATTTTAAAACAAAACTTCGTAACCAAATACGGTTTCCCGTAATGAAGCACAAAATTATAGTTTTACATTAGCCAAATAAATTATTAACTAATCAAAAAACAAAATGGTAAGAAAATTTTTCCTTATTTCAACATTGACAATTATGTCAGTTGTAACTTACGGACAAGACGTAAAAAAAGAAGCTGAAAATGTTAAAACAAAAATGGACGTTTTTGCATTCAAAACAGGAAGCATAACAAAATTTGTAGACACAAAACTTCCAAATCTAAAAGCAACATACGGTTCAGCTCAAACAAGAATCAGAAAAATACAAATGGAACAACTTCCGCATTCTTTTATCAAATAGAAAAAGAAGGAAAATATAGTAGAAATACTGCTTCAATTGAATACAGTGATTTGACAGAAATTTTGAAAGCTTTGAAAGTTTTAAAAACTGATGTAGCAAATGATATTTCTGCAAATCCTGACTATATGGAAAATAAATTTGTTACAGTTGATGGATTTCAAGTTGGCTATTTTATAAGTGGTGGAAAAGCCAGTTGGTACATAAAACTTGAAAAATATGGTTCAGACAACACTTTATTTATTGACAACGGAGATACAATTGAAACTGCTTTTACAGAAGCAAAAAATAAAATAGACGAACTAAAAAAATAAACAAAATGAAGAAATTATTACTTTCTGCTGTAATTCTTGCTTGTAGCTTAACAATGAAAGCTCAAACTGTAAATGATGTTCCATTAAAAGACATTGATGTTGAATATGTACAAATTGTTGGAACTTCCAAACTCTTGAGTACAAAACTAACTATTGAAATTGACTTTGGACAAAAAACAAAATTCTTTTCTTCTGGTAAAGAAACAATTGTTAAAGACTTTGACGGAAAAGCTGTTGACTTTAATTCAATGATTGACGCTTTGAACTTTATGTCGAAAAATGGTTACGAATTTGTAAATGCCTATGTAATTTTGGTTGGAAATCAAAATGTTTACCACTATTTATTGAGAAATAAAAAACACAAAAACGAATAAAAAAACTACTGCCAACATCGGTTTGGCAATATGGCGGCTGAAGTGCTTCTATGAAACATTTGTGCAAGGTTCAAGTTCAGTTTTTCAATTTAACATTTGTGCTGAAAATCCCCGCCTTCGCCAAGGTGTGCTGTGAATGATTAACAAAGCAGTTGTTAATCAATGCTGTATAAAAGATGATAGTAGGTCTATCAATATCGGCTTTCAAGAGCAGGTATTAAACCGCCTCTCGGTGCTTGGATAGTAATAGAAAGGTATTGAACGGAAAGATGAAAAGGCTGTCAAGAAGCGTATTTTAGAGAAAGAAATTACAAAAAAGAAGAAGGTTTCTTATATT
>DYPB01000170.1 GCA_020720185.1 Flavobacterium psychrophilum
GCAAAAGCCATGAAAAATATTGGCGACTTAGGCAGGAGCCTAAGCCGAACGGGAGGATAAATTTGACGAGTGGGTTTATTTTCTCAAAACCAGCGAAATCAAAGATAATTTTACAGCACAAGGAATTGATGAAGCAAGAAAAAAATTAGCAGTAATGAATATGCCAAATGAAGAACAAAAAGCATATCAACATTATTTGGACAAAATAAGCACAGAAGCAAGTGTTGCTGAAACATTGAAATTTGAAGCCGAACAAAAAATAATTAAAAATAGAAATATTGAGATTGCAAAAGGATTAAAAAAAGACGGAATTCCAAATGCAATAATTTCTAAAAACACAGATTTGACGATTGAAGAGATTGAAAACCTTGATAATGACAGATAAAAATGCCCTTAACATATAATATACGACAAGTGCAGGCATTGTGCGTAACTTGAAAAGAAAGTGCATTTTTTTACGAAAGTGCAAGATTTGAAACAGAAGTGCTATTAATCAGGCAACTACGCATATACATTTCCGTTGTGCTCAACTTAAAAACCTGAGAAATTAGAATAAAAAACATTAATTTGTATCTTTGTAGAATGAAAATTACAAAAGAAAATATAGCAAAACCATTTGTAAAATGGGCTGGTGGAAAATCTCAACTGATAAACGAGATTGAAACAGTAATTCAAAGACAAAAAAAAGATAAATTCACTTATGTTGAACCGTTTGTTGGTGGCGGTGCAATACTTTTTTGGATGCTTGAAAATTATCCGAACTTAGAAAAAGTAGTAATAAACGACATTAACTCGGATTTAACTTTGACTTATATAACGATTAAAGAAAATGTTAACGAATTAATTAATGTTCTTCAATTCTGGGAAAAAGAATATCATAAATTTGAAGACTTACCAGAAGATCGAAAAATCTATTATTACGAAAAAAGAGAACTTTTTAATTCACGTAAATCAGATAAAATAACTCATTCAGCACTTTTCATTTTTTTGAACAGAACTTGTTTTAACGGGCTTTATCGTGTAAATCAAAGTAATAAATTTAATGTTCCAATCGGAAGTTATAAAAAACCGATGATTTGCGATGATGAAAATTTATTTGCAGTAAACAAAGCTCTGCAAAAGGTTGAAATTCTAAATGGTGATTTTACGCAAACACTTGAATATGCAGACAAAAACACATTGTTTTATTTCGATCCGCCATATAAACCTTTAAGCGAAACATCAAGTTTTAATTCGTATGCAAAAGACGAGTTTAACGATGACGAACAAATTAGATTAAAGGATTTTTGCGATAAATTAGATAAAATCGGGTATCAGTGGATTTTAAGTAATTCGGACGTAAAAGGCAAAAACCCCAATGATAATTTTTTTGATGATTTATATGCAAATTACAATATTTCACGGGTAAAAGCAAGGCGTAATATCAATGCAAATGGAAATAAACGTGGTCAATTAAACGAATTACTAATAACAAATTACGAATATAAATATTCTTTAACATCAGCATAATAATGGAAAGACAAAAAGCGATAGAATTGCTTCAAAAAATAAAAGGAGAAGATTTAAAAAAATTGGCAAACAAATATGATGTAACTGTTTTTAAGGACGGTAAAAAAAATAAAGGGTGGGCAGGTCATACAATAGAACATTACTTAGGATTACCAATTAACTCATCTCAATCACCAAATTTTGGTTCTTGGGAATTGAAAACAATATCTCTAAAATATTTAAAAAGCAATACGTTGGCGATTAAGGAAACGATGGCAATTACAATGATAGATCCTTATAATGTTAAAAACACACCATTTGAAGATAGTCATTTATTATCAAAATTAAAAAAGATATTAATGGTATCTCGTATTTGGGTGGATCAAACAGAGCCTTCGTCAATATTATATGGGATACACACATTCGATCTTGGTAATGAAGAACTTTATAATCAAATTAAAGCAGATTATGAAACAGTAAGAAATACTATTATAAATAGCGGTTTTGAGAAATTGACAGGCAAAATGGGTGTTTGTATTCAACCAAGAACAAAGGGAGCCGGTCACGGAAGTGTATCAAGAGCATTTTATGCAAGAGCACCATTTTTAAAATCAATTGTAGTTTTATAGATGTCTAAAATAGAACCATATTTCAAATCAAATGACAAAAAATTTTATCTTCTTCACGGAGATACGATGAAGGTTTTGCCAAAATTTGATCATAAATTTGATATGGTTTTTGCTGATCCACCATATTTTTTGTCGAATAACGGCAAAACAATTGAAAGCGGTAAAATTGTAAGTGTAAATAAAGGAAAGTGGGATAAATCTCACGGATTTGAATACATAAATAATTTTAACCGTAAATGGTTGTCATTGGTTCGGGATAAAATGAAAGAAAACGCAACTATTTGGATTAGTGGAACAATGCATAATATTTTCAGTGTTGGACAGATTTTAACAGAGCTTGACTTTAAAATTTTGAACATTATTACTTGGCAGAAAACAAATCCACCACCAAATTTTTCTTGCAGATACTTTACTCATTCGACCGAACAAATAATTTGGGCAAGAAAAAACGAGAAAATTCCTCATTATTTTAACTACGAATTAATGAAAGAGTTAAATGAAGGAACTCAAATGAAAGATGTTTGGAAATTACCTGCAATTGCACCTTGGGAAAAATCTTGCACTAAACATCCAACTCAAAAACCTTTATCAGTCTTAACCAGAATTATTTTAGCTTCAACAAAACAAAATGCTTGGATTTTAGATCCTTTTACAGGAAGCAGCACAACAGGAATAGCTGCAAATTTATTAAATCGCAGGTTTTTGGGGATTGATTTAGAACAAGAATATCTGGAAATTAGTAAAAACCGAAAACTCGAAATAGAAAACCCCAAAATTAGTTCAGAATATAAATCAAAAATACAAGGATTTAAAGTTAAACAGCAATTGGAGTTGTTTTTAGCCAAAGAACCGGAAGTTGAATATTTAACTGAAATAAAAATATAAAAAAATGAGCACAACATGTGCTTCACGTCGATAGCAACTTTACTGACGGACGGATTGCCAATGCCGTAAAAAAGTAGACGTAAAATATATGTGGAATGAAAAAAGTATTTTTAATTTTAGCAATTTGCTATTTGACGAGTTTTTCACAGGAAAAAGGAACTTTCAAAGACACCAGAGACGGGAAAGTTTATAAAACAGTAAGCATTGGAACACAAACATGGTTTGCCGAAAACCTTGCATACAAACCCAGCAGCGGGAACTATTGGGCTTATGATAACGACCATAATAATGTTTCTAAATATGGTTATTTGAACGACTGGGAAACTGCAAAAACAGTTTGTCCTGTTGGTTGGCATCTGCCCCACGTTCGTCTCAGGCTCTTGCCTTAGACGTTCTATTTCTTAAGGCTTTG
>DYPB01000171.1 GCA_020720185.1 Flavobacterium psychrophilum
CCTCCGAGGTCACGGAATAAAACCGTAAACACTTGTATGATAAGTGCTTATGGTTTTTTTATTACATTTCTTTTCGTAATCTGGCAACAGGAATATCCATCGTTTCTCTATATTTTGCAATAGTTCGTCGGGCCATTTGAAAGCCTTTTGCTTTTAAAATCATCATTATTTGCTCGTCGGAAATTGGTTTTCGTTTGTCTTCCTCGTCAATAATCTCTTGTATCAATCGCTTAATTTCAAAGGTTGTAACATCTTCTCCATCGTTATTTTTCATCGCCTCCGAAAAAAATTCTTTTAATAATTTTGTTCCATAAGGAGTATCAACATATTTACTATTTGCAACCCGAGAAATTGTTGATAAATCTAACCCAACAATATCGGCAATATCTTTAAGAATCATTGGTTTTAGTTTTGAATCATCACCATCAAAAAAATATTCTTTTTGAAATTCCATAATGGCACTCATCGTAAACAATAAAGTTTCTTGTCTCTGTTTTATAGCCTCGATAAACCATTTTGCGGCATCCAATTTTTGTTTAATAAACTGTACGGCATCCTTTTGTGCAGTCGATTTATCGTTTGAACTTCTATAAGTTCTTAACATTTCCTGATAATCTTTTGAAACATATAAGGGTGGAGCGTTTCTACTATTTAAGGTTAATTCCAACTCATTATCTACAATTCTGATAATAAAATCGGGCACTATATGTTCCGTAATTTTACCACTTACGGTATAGGCACTCCCTGGTTTTGGATTTAACTTCTCTATTTCGTGATACACATTTTTCAACATTTCCTGATTAATTTCTAATTCTTTTACTAATTTTTCATAATGTTTTTTAGTAAAAGCATCGAATTGGTTTTCAAGGATTTTTATAGCTAATGCTACAGTTTCTGTTGGTGTTTTGTGTTTTAATTGCAGCAATAAACATTCCTGTAAATTTGCTGCTCCAACCCCAATTGGCTCTAGTTGATGAATAATGTGTAAAATTCTCTCAATAGTTTTTTCATCGGTATAAATGGCTTGTGTAAATGCTAAATCATCGGTAATATCGGTCAGGCTTCGTCGCAAATAACCAGCATCATCAATACTTCCTACAAGAAATTCAGCAATTTGACGATCAAAATCTGATAGAATAAAGGTGTTTAATTGATTGATTAAATCTTGATGAAAACTAACATACGATGCCAACGGAGATTCTCTTTCTTCATCATCGCTGTAATTATTGGTCTGGGTTTTATAATCTGGAATTTCGTCGTCTGATAAATATTCATCAATATTAATATCATCGGTGTCTATATTGTCAGTATCGTTGTAATCATCATAATTATCATCGTTATTATCAAACTCATCTTTTTCGTAAATTTCACTTTCATCTAAACTCCCCTCTAATGCTGGATTTTCGTTCATTTCCTCCAATAATCGTTGTTCAAAACCTTGAGTAGGAAGTTGCAACAACCGCATCACTAATATTTGTTGTGAGGATAATTTTTGTGAGAGTTTAAGATTTAAGGATTGTTTTTGCATAGATAAGGTTAGATAATATCATCTAAAAACTTCCATTTTGTTAAGTCGTTTTTGTCGTACAAATAAGTTTCGTTTAAATTGATTTTCCAATGTTCAGCTTGTTGCACTAAAATTCCACCAATTAAATTTTTCCCTTTTGCATTTTCAGTTTCAATATATTTATATAACGCTTCAGCTCTTGATTTTGCTTCTACTGCTGTATTTCCTGCTTTAGTATCTCCAATAAGCGTTTTTCCATTTTTGAGTTGCACAATATAATCTGGATAAAATGTTTTGGGCATATCATTTTCTTCATAACGAATACCTAAAAAATCTTGTTTGTTAATTCCATTTTTAAACCACCATTCTATTTTTTCTGCTTTGGTTTCTAAATATTTTTCAAAATCTTTTTCAGGATTAGAACGAATTTTTGAGAGGTAACATTTGTCGTAAATGTTTAAATTACTATTAAATAATTCATCGGTATGTTCATTGTAAAATTCTTCAAATTTAACTTCCCAAATGTATTCTTTCTCTTCTATTTTTTCTTTTACTTCTTGCTTTTTTGCAGGTTTATATACTTCTGTTGCTTCGTTTAATAATCTGCTATAAACGACAATATTTTTTGGGTGCAAAAATAAATTTTGAATGTTTATCATTCCGTTTGGTGCGTTGTAATCTATCCCTAAATATTTTCTAAACCATTGATAAACACAACTTCTAACGGTAGGTATAGAACGCTTTGGTGCAAATCCATTGAGGTTCTGACGGACAACTACATTATATATATCATACAAATCACCATCAGAGACTCTGAGTTTTGTTCTTTTTGCAAAAGTTTCAAAATCTTTATCTTCTAATTCGTCAAATTTTGTATTATCAATAATCTCGTCAATAATTATTTTCTCGTCATAGGGTTCTGGCGTAACAACCATAAACTTATCAATTACTTTTTGACAATTTTCGACTGTGTTTATTATGGTAGCATTGGTTTCTATATCAAAATATTTATTAAAAACATTTTCAAGAGTAGTTACAAAACTCGAAGTAATATCGCCAAAATCTACACGACTTTTGTAATAGGATTGTAGTTTTAACGGTTTGTAAATTGGTTTTCTTATTGCCTTTAAATGCTTAATTATATTGGGGTTATAATCTTCTTTTGCAATGGTTATACTTTGCAGATTGGTGTAAATATATCCTCTGTTTAAGGTTTCATTCTCATAATGAAACTGTTGTGGCATTCTTAAAATCCTACCAACCGTTTGCACTTCAAAAGTATAACTACCTGTTTCTCTTAATTTTACTAAAATATGAGCTCTTGGACAATCCCAACCAGTATCAATAGCTTGTTTGAAAATTAAAAATTCTACTTCGCTATGAAAATCTGAAATTTCATCTAATCCATCTGATTTTTCTTCACTTAACCAAACGGCTAACTTTCCATTATTTTCTGTAATACCTTTGTTATTTAAAAACTGTGCAACGGCATCCTTTTTAGTTTCACCTGCTTCGCTGTTTGGTAATTGTATTAGACAAAGTGGATTTATGTTTACACCTGTTTCTGCAAATGCTTGTTTGAGTTCTAATCGTTTATTGTAAGCACTTTCAAGGATAATATCTTGGCTTGTTTTTTCGTCATCTGCCAATTTATCTAATGCTTCATTGATGATAATTTCCTTTTTTATCATTCCTTCATCAATTACATCTTTTGGGTTTACATAAATAAAGTAAGCATTTTTTTGAGCAATATCAATAGGATTGGGTTGTAGTTTTGGTGTAGCACTCATTTCAAGTGTTACATCTGCATTCACAATTTGCCTTAATTCATTGGTGCGAAGTGTATCACTTGCATAGTGGCTTTCGTCTATTATTAGGATTATTTTTCTTTTTCTATTTGTGTTTTC
>DYPB01000172.1 GCA_020720185.1 Flavobacterium psychrophilum
GATGCACTGGAAATGGCTGCAATTTTGTGCAACATCAAAGAAGGTGATGAGGTTATAATGCCTTCCTACACATTTGTATCAACGGCAAATGCCTTTGTGCGGCAAGGTGCAAAGATTATTTTTGCCGACAGCAGCCCCGACCACCCCGGAATAGACGAGGACAAAATAGAATCTCTGATAACGCCAAAAACAAAAGCTATTGTTCCTGTTCATTATGCCGGTGTTGCCTGCGATATGGATAAAATTATGGCTTTGGCACAAAAATACAATTTGTTTGTAATAGAAGATGCCGCACAGGCAATAGACAGTTATTACAAGGGCAAACCTTTGGGTAGCATCGGTCATTTGGGGGCGTTTTCGTTTCACGAAACCAAAAATATTCAAGCAGGAGAAGGTGGTTTGTTAGTTATTAACGATGAACAATTCATTCACCGAGCCGAAATCATCTGGGAAAAAGGAACAAACAGAGCCGAATTTTTCAGAGGAGAGACCAATAAATACGGTTGGGTTGATATTGGTTCGTCCTTTTTACCTTCCGATATGATTGCCGCATTTCTATACTCCCAATTAGAAAACATAGAAAACATACAATCCAAACGAAAACATATTTGGGAACAATATTACGAACAACTAAAACCTCTTGAAAAACAAGGTTTTATTAAACTTCCTAACAGACCCGATTATGCAACAAACAACGCTCACATGTTTTATATCGTTTGCCAAAATATAGAAATTCGCACTAATCTGCTTCGATATTTAAAAGAAAACAATATTTTTGCAGTGTTTCATTACTTATCGTTGCACAAATCTGACTTTTATAAAAATATACACGGCAATAGGGAGTTACCGTTTTCTGATATGTATGAAAACCAACTTTTGCGTTTGCCGATGTTTTACGAACTTTCAAATGAAAAGATAAATAATATAACTCAAATAATTTCACAATTTTTCATTCAAAAATAGCATGAATTTTTTAAACTTAATATTAGACGCTTCTTCTGTTTTATTATACCTTATAATTTTTTTGTTTGCAGGTAAGTTTTTTTACGGACATTTATCCGCTAAATTTACCAATAAATTTGTAAAAAATTATTTAGAGCTTTTTTTTGGGTTTGTTGTTGTACTAAGTTTTTATGCAATTATACAAACATCAGGAAAAACTGTTTTATCGTTATTTTTAATCGTTCTATTAATTCAGTTTTTTATATTTAAAATAAAACCGGATTTTTTGTTTTTCAAAAAAATATCCAAAGCCGATTTTTTTTCGGTGCTGCTGATGTTTGGATTTTTTATTTTGTTTTTTGGGCTACAACTATTTAGACATCAATATTTTAACGCCGATTTTGTTCGTTTGGGTTGGGGAGATTTCGGTTATTATTCCGACTTGGCAGAATCGCTTAATATTACCGGTGTTGAACGTGGCGAAAGTTGGAATAGTTATTTTAGTTCCGAAACAATTTCATATAGCTCAACCCCATCTCCTTACCATTTTTTTGACCTATGGACGCAGGCGTTGTTTTTAAATTTCAGCTTAAATAAAGGTGTTTTCATATTTATTTATATTTTCACTCCTTTTGTTTCAACACTTGTTTCCGGTGCATTTCTTATGTTGGGACGTTTTTTAATTTCGGATAATACTAAAATTAAAACCTTTTTTTTGATAACAATATCATTTCTGATGCCTTTTTTTATGGGCAAATTACCTTTTTTAGCCGGTGGTTGGGAGGATAATGTTTTGTATTATCCTCGAAATTATATGTTTTATATTTTATTAATACTTTTTTGGGTGTTCTACAAAAAAGGCTTTAAATCCGAAGCTGTTTATTTTTTAGGTTTAGCCGGTTTTATTAATATCCTATATTTGCCTACGGTATCTATTGTGTTGGTTTTGTTTGCAGCATATCAATTAATAATATTGAAAGAGAAAAAGACGTATTATTTAAACTCTGTATTTGTTGGATTTTTAGTTAGTTTGCTGACATTTTTGTTTTATTTCGTGATTTTTAAAGGTGGAGAAACAAATAGTATAGACATAGGAGGTATTGGAGACATAAAACAGTATTTTTTTAAAGGGTTAAGATATTATTTCAGGCTTCAATTAGCAAGATGGTGGTTGTTTTACCTGCCATTAACACTTTTTGCCGGTTATTTTATAATTAAAAAGATTAAAGAAAAAGATTATTCATTTCTAAAAAAAGAAATCCTTATTGTTTCGACCTTTCTTTTACTGGTCAGTTTAATTTTTGCTTCGTATGTTCCTCATTTAGAGTCGGGCACGTTTAATAGTATTGTGTTGAATGCCACTTTAGCTGTTCTGACTTTTGGCTCGGCAATTTTTTTGGTAAATAATTTTACACCTATAATAAATAAACTGCTTCTGGGTTTTATCGTTTTTCAGTTAGTTTATTCGCTAATTTTTGTTACGTTTGACATTGGTAAAGGTCCTTATATTGGTAGAACCAAGTATAGTAAAACATTTTTAACAGAACTGTCTAAATTTGAAGTTGATAACAAAATAGGTGCATTTGTAGCGAATAAAGACGAAATTAAAAATTCGCCATTCGAAGCAAAATCTAATTTATCGTGGTTTACAGCAATTTTTGATGTTGCAGATAATGGATATCATCAAGTATCTTTAACTGCTTTTATCCACCAAGATTCTATTCCGTTTCAAAGTATTAAATCGCAGGCAATGTATGCCCCGATGTTTAAATACGGAAACAATAAAATAAAAAATGACGCTATTTACAATAGAGATTCAATTGATTTACAGTTTATTGCCGACTATAAAATTGAATATTTAATAATTCAACCATCCGTAAAAATCCCACATTATTTAGAATCCAAAACAAAGACTGTAATTAAAGATGAATTATCCGGCGTACAAGTTATAACATTAAAATAAAATAATATGTCCCAAACAAATAAAATATCTGTAATCCTGCCTGTTTACAACGGCATAAAATATCTTCAACAATCGGTTGAATTAGTTTCGAATCAGGATATTACCGATTTTGATTTTTTAATTTGTTACGACAGTTCCACAAACGAAAGTTAACAATTTCTATAATCGCTGAACTACAGCAGAATAAAACTTTTTCGCAACGAAAAAAACACCGGTTTGTTCCCTTCCTTGAATTTTATAATCTAACTATGTCAAACCGATCTCATACACCTTTAGGCGCAGGACGCCATCATGTTTTCCTATTGTTTACGCTTAACTATTGAATTTCACAAACAATTCCCCTCCGTTAAATTCGGCTTCTCTCTTGCAAGGAATAGATAAATCAGGAAATCTTTCTGATTTGATTGAAAAAAAGTTCGTTTAAAAATAAAACTTCTTAATTTGGCAAAAAATCAAAAGAAATTATTGAAAATTGGTCTTTTTATAAAATTAC
>DYPB01000173.1 GCA_020720185.1 Flavobacterium psychrophilum
TAAACAATAAATTCAAGAAAATATCGCCTATTGGTTTTAATATTTCGACCTCTTTGCCAAAAATTAAACCGAGCAAACTGCCAATAAAAATGCCACCAAGCAACAAGATAATACTTTTATAATTTTTAAAAATAGTGTTTTTCATATTTTAGATTTTGTGTAAATATAGAAAATTAAAATTAATAATTTTGATCAATAATTGAACTCAAATTATAGTATTTATGTGGATAAATAAAGCTTAAATTGACAGCGGAGTCGTTTATGTTTTTTCTTTAAAATCAATATTCTTATCTAAAATTTCGGATAATAATAGGACAATTTGAGAAATATATTGCTCTAAAATTCTATCATCAATGATGGTTGTATTTTCTTTATCGTCTTTAAAAACAAATGGTAAAAAACCAGCTTTTAAATTTTTGAAAGAGATAATTCCTGCTTCGATGGGTTTTGGGTTTTCATTGTTTTCAAACATATAGGCATAAGCCAAAATCTGAATTATTTTGTCGTTTTTAATATCTTCGGTTAATTTTTCCCACGATTTTAGGGTAACACTTGCTTTCTCAACCTTTCCTGTTTTGTAATCAATTATTCGTATGCAAGCGTTTCGTTCTTCAATTCTATCAACATTTCCTTTAATCAAAACAGGAAAAGGCAATAATTTATGGGTTAGAGTTTTTTCAAAGGTTTTTTCTAATGCTAAAATTTTAATAGTTTCACCATTTTTAATAGCTTCTAATTCTATTTTCAAAAAATTAGACACATTTCTTTTGGCAACTTCAAATGCTAAAAGGTTTCTCCCTTTTTTTATTTCTCCTTCTTTATAAACCAATTTAAACTGTTTAAGCACCTCGCTATCAAGTAGTTTAAAACAATTTAGCATATCGTTTTCCGACAAATATTTATCTATAAATGGCAAATACAAAGCCTCTAATGTTTTATGTATTATGGTTCCTAAAGTGTTCAGAGCTATATTTTCTTCAACTTCCTCAACTTCGCTAATTCGGAGTATTTTTTGAAAATAAAAATCGATAGGATTTCTAATATAATTAGTTAATGACGATGGCGAAAATCCTTTTTCGGCAATTTCTTTTAATCGGATGAGTACCGTTTCAGATTTTGGAATAACAATAGGTTTGTAAGCAATTTCGGGCAGTGTTGCATTATAAATTTCGTGAGTCAGGTTGTGTTTTACTTGTTTTTCTACTTCTAACTGGGTAATAAAACGAGATTTTTCTCCACCATCAAGTCCGTCACTTTCAGTGTTGTACAACAGATAAATGTTTTTTGCTCGTTGCAACAAATGATAAAAATGATAGGTATAAATAGCATCTTTTTCTTTATAAGTTGGCAACCCTAATTCTCGTTTTACATCGTATGGAATAAAAGAATTGGTCGATTTTCCTGCAGGAAATTTACCTTCGTTCATTGAGGTAATTATAACGGTTTCAAAATCTAAAACTCTACTTTCTAAAACTCCCATAATTTGTAAACCATTCAAGGGTTCGCCCTCAAAGGATACTTCTGCCAAATCTATAACTTGTTTATAAATAGCATAAAGGGTGTCAATTTTGTCAATATTTTTGTGATTAGAATAATAATTTATTAGTTTGTTGATAATTTTAAAGATAGAGAAAACAAATGCTTTTGCAATTTTATCTTCTTCAGTATCGGTACTTAAATTTTGCTTTATGGCAAGCAACAATTCTGAAATTGATTGCAAAACGACAACTGAACCATTTTCCCATTTGTTTAACAAAAGTTCAAATAATTGATTAGGATTTTTATTTAATTCTAATACTTTTTTATGAGTAATAAAGGTATAATTATTTCTATTTATAATATCTACCAATACGGTTGTTTTTGCATACGGTTCTACTAACGGATGGGTCAAAACATCTAACACATCTTTATAATAAAACACATAATTTTTTTCATCTCTTTTGATGGCGTTTGTGTGCATTTTAAACAATTTCGCAATCAAAATTTGTGCTGGATTGTTTTTTCCAGAATATCCCATCGTGATATTCAAAGCTCCAACCGATGCTGGCAATGCGTGTAATAGCGGTACTAACAAACTCTCTTCGCCTAGCACAATAGCAGTTTTATGTAATGGGTTTTGGTCTTTATTAATAATTTCGTCAATTACAGCACCCACTATTTTTGCTTGCCCGACGGTTTTTGGAGTTCCAATAATCTGAATCTTTTTTGTGTCCGAAAAATCATTTGCAATCCATTCAAATGGGTTGGATTTATAATGTTTCCAATTAGATTTGAATTTTCGTAAAAACAAACCTGCATCGTGATAAGGGTCATTTAAAAATGCTTGATCGGCATCCCAAAAAACCGCAGCATTATTGGCACTAATTAAATGTTGTATAATTTTTTCTTCGGCAGTATTCAAAGCATTAAAACCTGCAAAGAGATAATTTTTGGTTTCAATTTTGGCACAAAAATCAGATAATTTATTTACGGCCTCTCGATAAATTAATCCCTGATAACCTATTTTTTTTTCTAATAAATATTCATAAAACGATTGATAATAATTTGGTAAAAGTTTCCAAAAAGCCAAATGTTTTTCAATTAAATCGGTTCTTTTTTCTGTATCAACCGACCAATGTTCTATTTCTTTAATGTTTTCGAGGTATTTTAAAACCTTATTGGGTTCTAATAAATATCGGTCAATTTCGTTAAAATCTTGTAAAAGTGTTTTAGCCCAATTTGCAAAAAGTTCAAATTCTTGTTGTTCTTTTTTTTCGGTTATTGATAAGTAAACACCATAAAACTCAAACAATAATTCTATGGAATCAATACTTCTGATACCCGAAATGTCTTGAATAAAATCTTCAATAGCAATAATTTCAGGACAAATAATATTGTTCTCAATTTGTTTTTTTAATGCTTCGATTAAAAAAATTTTGGCTCGTTTGTTGGGCAAAACGATAATGGTATCTTTCAGCGTATGCTTATATTTTGAAAGAATTTCGGAGGCTAATTTATCTAAAAAAGAGATTGTTGGTTTTTCCATCTTGCAAAAATAATATTTTAAACCTAAATTACACTTACTAATGGAATTTAGAATTTCTCTAAAAAAAATAAAAACAACAATAATTTCAATAAACTCTAATTAGAAATAGAAACATCATTAGTTATTATTATTTTTATTTTATAATACATTACTGTCGTATAGTGCTTATATTTTTTTATTTTATAATACATTACTGTCGTATAGTGCTTATATTTTTTTATTTTATAATACATTACTGTCGTATAGTGCTTATATTTTTTTATTTTATAGTACATTACTGCCGTATAGTGCTTATATTTTTCTATTTTACAGTACATTACTGCCATATAATGCTTAT
>DYPB01000029.1 GCA_020720185.1 Flavobacterium psychrophilum
GGTAGTAGATCTCCGAAAATTATTGCACAAACAAGGAGTTTAAAAATTTGATTAACAATAAAAGGTTTTGCATTTGCAAAGCCTTTTTTGTTTTATATAAAGTTGTATCTTTGTAATTATAAAATAAAAATTTATGACAACAATAACTTTTAACGAACGGACAAAAGTGGGTAAAACGCTACTTGAATTTGTGGCTAATAATAAAGGGGTTAAGATTGATACAAATGGTTTATCAGAACTAGAATTAACTCCAAAGCAAAAAAAATGGGTTAAAAATTTGAGGCAAATTGCAATTGATGTTAAATCTGGAAATTATAAAGGGCAATCTTTACAATCTTTTTTAGATGAATTATAAAATAGAAATTGATCCAAATTTCAGTAGAGAATTTAAACCTTTATTAAAAAAATATCCTTCATTGAAATCCGATTTTCAAGCAATTTTAGATGAACTTGAAAAAGAATTATCACTTGCCGTTGATTTGGGTGATGGTTTTAAAAAGATTAGAATAAATATCAAATCAAAAGGCAAAGGTTCTAGCGGTGGTGGAAGAATCATCACTTATGAAACCATTATAGCTATTGATGAAACAAAAGTGATTTTCGCATCAATATATAATAAAAGTGAATTTGACGCTATTGATATCGCTATTTTGAAGAAAAATTTAGGGATTATTTGAAAAACAAAAAACTATGACCTTCTATATTACAAATTGATGGGGCAAAAGATGGTTAGCCCAAATGACGATGAGTGGAAAGTAACCGTAGGAAATTGTGGTGTTTTAACTATTGTAAAAGGTTAGTGTTACAATAAAAGGTTTTGCATTTGCAAAGCCTTTTTTGTTTTATATAATGTTGTATCTTTGTAATTATAAAATAAAAATTTATGACACCTACAAAGCAAAAGCCCGAAAATCTTGCCACGCCAGGCAAACCAATGTCTCAAAAAAAATTCGCAGCAATGATAAAAGAAGCAGAGGATGGGAAGTTTTATACATTGGAAGAATCTAAAAAACATTTTGACGAATGGAGGAAAAAAATCTCATAGTAAAAACTTCAAAATTATTTGATTTTGTTGATTTGCCTTCAATACACGAATATGGCATGGCGACTTTTGGTATAAAAGCAGCCGATTACTTTATTGAAGATATTTATTTTGAATTAGATAAATTACAAACTCATTATCTTCTCCATCCCGAATGCCGATATTTAGAAACTAAAACCAAAATTTATAGAAACATAATTCTTGGCTCTTATTTGATAATTTACAGAATTACTCCAAATAGAATTGAGGTTTTAAGAGCCTTTCACGGTAGTAGATCTCCGAAAATTATTGCACAAACAAGGAGTTTAAAAATTTGATTAAAATAAAAAATTATACTTTTCGATAAATACAAATTGATAGAATGAAGGAGGGTTAACCAAATAGAAAGCAACCGTAGGAGATGGTGGTGTTTTAACTATTGTAAAAGATTAGTGTTACAATAAAAGGTTTTGCATTTGCAAAGCCTTTTTTGTTTTATATAATGTTGTATCTTTGTAATTATAAAATAAAAATTTATGACACCTACAAAGCAAAAGCCCGAAAATCTTGCCACGCCAGGCAAACCAATGTCTCAAAAAAAATTCGCAGCAATGATAAAAGAAGCGGAGGAAGGTAGTTTTATGACCGAAAAAGAGTTTAATGTTAGATTTAACAAATGGATATTAGAGAGAAAGAAGTAGTAAGGTCAGAATTTTACTATACAGATATCCAAGATATATTTGAATACGGAGAGGTAACTTTTGGCTTCAAAGCTGCAATTTATTATATTGATGATTTAAAAATAATGGTTCGTGATTTGAATGCTCATTATCTTCTCCATCCCGAATGTCGCCATTTAGAAACTAAAACCAAAATTTATAGAAACATAATTCTTGGCTCCTATTTAATAATTTACAGAATTACTCCAAATAGAATTGAGGTTTTAAGAGCCTTTCACGGTAGTAGATCTCCGAAAATTATTGCACAAACAAGGAGTTTAAAAATTTGATTAAAATAAAAAATTATACTTTTCGATAAATACAAATTGATAGAATGAAGGAGGGTTAACCAAATGGAAAGCAACCGTAGGAAATGGTGGTGTTTTAACAATCGTTAAGGCACTATAAATTACGGATTACGCTTTAATTTGGATAGTTATTGGTTTGCATAATCTAATGAACTCTCAAAACTATGTTTACCAATTCTCTAAACAGCATTCGCCACAATAAACCCACTTGTCCAAGCATTTTGAAAATTAAAACCGCCAGTTATAGCATCAATATTTACAATTTCGCCAGCAAAATAGAGGTTTTTTAATAGTTTGCTTTCCATAGTTTTGAAATTAATTTCTTTCAAATCAATGCCACCTGCGGTAACAAATTCTTCTTTAAACGAACTTTTTCCATTTACATTAAAAGCACAATTTGTAAGGGCTTTTGCTAAATTTTGCAATTGAATTTTAGTCAAATCTGCCCATTTGGTTTCGTTGTCAATTGATGAAGATAAAATCAAAGATTCCCACAACCGATTTGTAATATCAAAAGGAGATTTTTTTGAAACAGATTTCTTTGAGTGTTCTTGTTTTAAGTCTTTTAAAATTTGTTCACAATCGTTTGATTGTATATCATTTAACCAATTAATATAAATTGTAAATTGATAATTTCTGTCGAAAAATTCTCTGGCACCCCAAGCTGAAAGTTTTAAAATTGCAGGACCACTAAACCCCCAGTGTGTAATTAATAATGAACCTGATGCGGTTAGTTTGGAATCTTTAACACGAATTGAAACCTGTGCAGAAACCCCCATTAGGTCATTAAACAGCTTATTTTTAACATTGAAGGTAAATAATGAAGGCACTGGCGACACAATATGGTGTGATAACCCTTCTAACATCTCCCAAATTTTAGGATTACTCCCCGTAGTAAGTATCAATTTTTCAGACAAATATGTTTCGTTTTGAGTTTCTGTTTTCCAATAATTATCTAACAAAAAAACAAATTTCACACTTTGTTCTGTAATTATTTTTATCTTTAATTTTTGGGTTAAATGAACAAAACAATCAATGATAGTTTCAGAAGAATTAGACACAGGAAACATTCTTCCATCGGTTTCAGTTTTTAATTCAACTCCATGATTTTTAAACCATTGCACTACATCTCCACTACAAAACTGATGAAAAGGACCTCGGAGTTCTTTTTCACCTCGAGGATAAAATTTAACCAATTCATTAGGTTCAAAACAAGCATGAGTAACATTGCATCTGCCACCTCCAGAAATTTTTACTTTTTGTAAAACTTCTTTGCCCCGTTCCAGAATTGCAACCTTAAGTTTAGGATTTTTTTCAACAATATTTATTGCTGTAAAAAAACCCGCAGCACCACCACCAACTATAATTATATCAAAATTTTGGTTCATCTTTTACTGTTTAAATCTAAAAAATGCATATTTTTACAAAGATAAAGCATTCAATAACGAATTTTTACAATTAAAATAATATTTTTGCTACTGATAAAAATAAAAAAATGAATTCATCGGATAAAAGTATTTGCATACTCACAGCAGCCTATAATGAAGGCGAAAGCATACGATTTTTTTATGATTCGGTAAAAAAAGTTGTATCTAAATTGCCCTATGATTTTTCATTTTGTTTTGTAAATGACGGAAGTGCTGACCATACAATTGATATTATACAATCAATTGCCGATGGAGATAATACCGTGAAATACATTTCATTTTCTCGAAATTTCGGACAACAAATAGCTTTAAAAGCAGGAATTGACGCTACAGATACCGATGCTATTATAATGATGGACAGTGATTTACAGCACTCTCCAGATTTAATCCCAGAATTGATAGACATTTGGGAAACCCAAAAGGTAAATATGGTAAACACCATTCGAGAGGAAGATGAAGAGTTGTCTTGGTTTAAAAAAAAATCAAGCAAATGGTTTTATAAAATTATCAATAAATTGAGTGATTTACAATTAGAACCTGGTCAGGCGGATTTTAGACTAATTGACAAAAAAGTTATAAAAACACTTAAAAACAGTAAAGAACACGATGTTTTTTTGAGAGGAATGATGCAATGGATTGGTTTTAAACAAGCCACTTTGCAATATAAAGCACAAAAAAGATTTGCAGGAACAAGTAAATATACATTTTCAAAAATGATAAACTTGGCATTAGCAGGCATTACCTCTTTTAGCGTAAAGCCATTATATACAGCAATTTATATTGGGTTTGTTTTTGCAGGACTAGCATTTCTATATCTGCCCTATGTAATTTATAGTTTGCTCACAGGAACCGCTATTCTCGGCTGGAGTTCGGTTCTGATAACTATTGCATTCTTCGGAGGATTGAACCTTATAATTATGGGGGTTTTAGGTATTTATATTGGAAAAATTCTAATTCAAAATAAACAGCGACCTTTATATATTATTCAAGAAGAAAATTTATGAAACACTCATAACGGAAGTCCAGAGTCATGTTTATGACCGTCCTATCTTCTAAATAAATAAAAAAAACAGATGAAAAAAACAGTCCTCCTATCCTTCGATGTAGAAGAATTTGATATGCCTTATGAATATGGAGGCAATCCAAATATGACACAACAAATAGCATCTTCTAACGAAGGTTTAAAAAAAATATTGCCAGTATTAGAGAAACATAATGCAAAAGCAACATTCTATACCACAGGAGTTTATGCAACAGCAATGGCACAACAAATTAAAGAAATGAGCGAAAGACACGAAATAGCTTCTCACAATCATTATCATTCTGAACATAAAAAAGAAGATTTGTTTTCGTCTAAAAAAATATTGCAAGATATTACAAATCAAGAAATTATTGGATTTAGAATGCCTAGAATGGCTCCCGTTCCTAATCAGGATTTGATAGCTGCAGGTTATAAATACAACGCATCTGTAAATCCATGCTGGTTACCAGGCAGATACGATATGCGACACATACCAAGAACACCATTTATAGTCGAAAATTTATTGCAATTTCCAGCATCTGTTTCGCCAAAATTTAGAATCCCATTATTCTGGATTGCGTTTCACAATTTTCCGTTATGGTTGTTCTTTTATTTAATAAAAACGGTGGCAAATAAGGATGGTTTTGTTCATTTATATTTCCATCCGTGGGAATTTACCGATTATCATAAGGCCAAAGACCATGCAAAATATCCTTTTTATTTGCACAGAAATAATGGAAATAAAATGTTAGAAAGATTTAAAAAATTAATGCAATTTCTTGACAAACAAGGATTTGAATTTAAAACCAGTGGCAGTTTTTTGAAAGATAAGTTTGCAGAATAAATAGATTACTTTTGTAAATAAATATTAGATTATGGAAACATTAAAAATTCAATTTGAAACAAAAAATAGAGCAAAAATTATCGAAATGTTGAGTTCATTTCCTGAAAATGAAGTTCAAATCGTTCGAGAAGACTCATTTTTTGAAGAAAATAAAAAAAAACTACATTTAGCTTATGACAATTTAATTTCTGGTAAGAGTAAGCTCTATGCTATTGATGAGTTGGATGAAATGTTAGAAAAAACAATTTCAAAGTATGAAGGTTAAATTTACGGATGATTTTAGTCAATTATTAGCAAGGAATGTCTTATATATTTCTTGGGATAAACCAGAAGCAGCTAAAAAAATTAGAAAAGATTTGATTAAAAATTTAAAGAAAAATTTAAAATTTCCATATCATTTCAAGAAATCTATTTACTTTGACAATGAATTGATTAGAGATTATGTTTTTAAGGGATATACTTCTGTGTATAAAATAAATGAAATAGAGCAAACAGTTGAAATATTCGGTTTTATCAAATATATAGAAAAATTAACCACAAATGAACGAAATTAAAATGAACAAAGAAGTTACAGGTTTTTCAAAATTATCTAAAGAAGAAAAAATAAATTGGATTGCAAAAACTTATTTTTCAGACACTTATAATCCAATTCCAACCATAAAACAATATTGGAATTCCGATAAAAAGTTGCAACAACTGCACGATGATTTTATTGAAAATACCATTTCAAATTTTTATTTACCACTCGGAATTGCTCCTAATTTTTTGATAAACCATCGGTTTTATTCTATTCCTATGGTAATTGAGGAAAGTTCGGTAGTGGCAGCAGCAGCAAAATCAGCAAAATTTTGGGCATCTCGTGGTGGTTTTAAAGCCACAATTATCAATACTGAAAAAATAGGACAGGTTCATTTTATGTATGCTGGCGATATTAAAAAATTGGAACATTTTTTTAATACAATCAAGCCAAAATTCTTTTCAGACACCGAAAATTTGACCAAAAACATGCAAAAAAGAGGTGGTGGAATTTTAGATATTGAATTAAGAAATAAGACCAATTTAATAGATAATTATTTTCAACTCCATGCTTCGTTTGAGACCAAAGATAGTATGGGAGCAAATTTTATAAATAGTTGTTTGGAACAATTTGCAAAAACATTAAAGACAGAAGTTGCTGTTTATGAAGGTTTTACAAATGAGGAAAAAACTATAGAAATTGTTATGAGTATTTTGTCAAACTATGTTCCAAATTGTTTGGTTCGTGCTGAGGTGTCTTGTAAGGTAGAAGATTTAGCGGATAAAAACATCATTAATCCTACTGAATTTGCTGAAAAATTTGTCCGTGCGGTTCAAATTGCAAAAGTAGAACCCTATCGGGCCGTTACTCACAACAAAGGAATTATGAATGGAATAGACGCTGTGGTTTTAGCAACAGGTAATGATTTTAGAGCTGTTGAAGCAGGAATTCATGCTTATGCCTCTAAATCAGGACAATATTCAAGTCTTTCGGATGCAAAAATTGACAACGGAATTTTTAGTTTTTGCTTAGAAATTCCTTTAGCATTAGGCACTGTTGGCGGTTTAACATCTTTGCATCCCTTAGTAGAATTTAATTTAGAAATGCTCGAAAAACCATCGGCACAACAATTGATGCAAATTGTAGCGGTGGCTGGATTGGCTCAAAATTTTGCCGCACTTCGGTCATTAACTACTACAGGAATTCAGGTAGGACACATGAAAATGCACTTAAATAACATCTTAAATCAATTTGAAACTACTGATATTGAACGCATTGAAATAAAAAAACACTTTAAAAACAACGAAGTTTCTCATGCTGCTGTAGTGCGTTTTATTGAGGAAATTAGAAAATAAAAATATTTTTGATAAAAACACCATAACGGAAATTTTTACAACACACAGGAACATAATTATGGCGTACCATTTTCCAATAAATAAAAATATTACAATTAGATGAAAAACACCTTTTACAGCAACGGAAAATTACTCATAACAGGTGAATATCTTGTGCTTGACGGTGCTATTTCATTGGCATTACCAACAAAATTTGGGCAAAATTTAGTTGTTGAAACCATAGATAATAACAACATAATAGATTGGAAAAGTTATGATTCTGACGGAACTATTTGGTTTGAAACCAATTTCTCATTTCGATCAATTATCGAAAAAGAACAATTTGACGCATCTGAAAATGTAAAAAACACACTTGTAGAAATCCTGCATCAAGCCTATTTATTGAATCCTAATTTTATAGTCAATTCTAATGGATATTTAATCAAAACGCAACTTTTTTTTCCTCGAAATTGGGGTTTGGGAACTTCATCAACACTAATAAACAATATTGCACAATGGACTGATATTGATGCTTTTAGACTCTTAAAAAACAGTTTTGGAGGTAGTGGATATGATATTGCTTGTGCTCAAAATAATGTTCCAATTTTATACCAATTAATTGATGAAAATCCAGTTGTGGAATTGGTAAATTTTAATCCAATTTTTAAAGATAATATTTATTTTGTTTATCTAAATCAGAAACAAAATACTAAAAACGCAATAATCAATTATCAAAATAGAATTAATCAATTTGATAAAGATATTTCTAAAATAAACAAAATCACTAATCAAATTTTAAATACAAATATCTTAAAACAATTTGAAAATTTAATAGAAACCCATGAAATTATTTTGAGTAATATTCTTGAAATGCAAACCATAAAAGAATGTTTATTCAATGATTTTGAAGGAGTTATAAAATCTCTTGGAGCTTGGGGTGGTGATTTTGTAATGGTAGTTAGCGATAAAAATCCAACAAAATATTTTGAAAAAAGAGGTTTTAAAACTATTTTAAATTATAACGATATGATTCTAAATTAACCGTGGTAAACCCTTGAAAACTGAATTTTCCCTTCTTTAATCTCCAAAACTTCTGCAATAAGCATATCATTTTCACCATCAACTTTACGGATATATTCCATAAAAACACGATCGTAATTTGCTGTTAATGAAGTCTGAATATATTTTAAACTAGGCAAGTTCATAAACGCATCATTCCACCAATTATGTAATGATGTTCTGCCTTTTATAAACCCATTTGTTTCGGGTTTTTTAATTTTTAATTTTGGGCTATAATGCTGTGCATCATCGTCATATAACGATAAAAGTTCCTCTAAATTATGATTATTAAAAGCGTCAAACCATTTTTGGGCGATATGGATATTTTTATTTGTAGTCATATTTTATTTTTACGGATAAGCTAAAAATTCTTTTTCTTTAACATTTTTAAGTTTACAAATCTTCTTTTTCTTGCCTCTGATATATTCAATTACGGCTTCATTATCTTTTAAAATATATTTTGGCTTACTGATTATTTCGGATTTCTTAACAATTTCTCGATTACCATATTCATCAATAATTAATTCAGGACGGTAAGAATATCGAGCAATAAATTTAGTTGATGATAGTGCTTCAATATTAAGTTTATGATTTCTAAAAAACAATGTAACTAATTTAATATCAGATAATAAAGGTTTTTTTAAATCAATATAAAAATCAGTTCCACCACCAGATAATTCCTGACCACCAACCCAGTTTTGATAAGAAATGGAATCAAATTCTTGAGGAAATTTTTGAAATTTCTGACAAATTGCAAGGCTAGAAAAAAGCAAAAAATAAATTCTTAGGATACCCATCTGTATTTGTTTTTAAAGTTTATCAAATGTACATTAATCTTATTAAAAATTATTATAACTTGCACTTTTAATTTCAGAAAAAACAAATGAATTTCTTAAATACAGTTTGGCAAGATATAGAACAAGAAAATAAAGCAAACAAATCCTTTGTTTTTATAATTCTTACATTACTTTCAATTCCCTTTTATAGTGTTATATTTAACAACATTAGCCTAATCTTGTTAGTAATTTTGTCATTTATATATTCTAAAAGACCAAATTTTAGGATAAACACAACGCTATTATTACCAATAGCATTGTATCTATTAATGTTAGTTTCTTGTTTTTGGACTATTGATATTGAAAGAACAATTACTGCTTTATCAAAAGAAATTTCATTATTGATAATACCTCTTTGCTTTATGATTTTTGGAACATTAAATTCTAATCAAACCACAAAAATCATTTCATATTATAGTTATGGAATTTTCGCATTCTGCATTTACTATCTCATAAATGCCACTTTTAGATATATTTACACCACAAATACTGATGTTTTTTTCTATCATGAATTAGTTACTAAAGATATAAATGCCATTCATGTATCGGTTTATATGTCGGTAGCATTTTTTTATTTTTTTACAAAAAACATCAAAAAAACTTTCGATTATATTGCAATTTCACTTCTTTTATTGATAATTTTCCTGCTCTCGTCTAAAAATATAATTCTTGTATTTATAATTTTAATAATTTTATACCAATTATATTATTCAAAATCATCAAATAAAATGCGATTAAGAAACCTTCTTGTTTTTACAATATTTTTAGTATTGATATTTTCTTTCGGCAAGATTAAGGACCGATTTAAAGAGGAGTTTCAAACCAATACTCACACAAGTTTGAATGCCAATGTAATTGAAAAAATCCCAACAGAAATTCATAATGTAAGTATAAAAGAAGCCTGGTGTAATACAACTTTTACACCAAATGATTATTTTCCAGGTACGGCATTTAGAGTTTATCAGTTTAGAATTTTTTTAGAAATGATACACGAAAATTCTGTTTTTTGGACAGGATTTGGATTAAATGCGTCATATAAAAAAATTGAAGAAAAAGGTAATCAATACAATGTTTACAAGGGAATTGCATCACAAGACGGTTATCAGAAAAAGAATTTTCATAATCAATATGTACAAAATTTTGCTGATTTGGGTGTTTTTGGTTTTCTTATTTTGATTTTAATGCTTGTTGTAAATTTAAAAAACGGAATTAAAAATAAAGATTTTATACATATTTCGTTTGCAGTAATAATGATAAGTTTATTTATAACCGAAAGTTTTTTATGGCGACAAAGAGGCGTGGTGTTTTTTACGGTTTTATTTTGTGTTTTTAATTCAAATATTAAAGAAAAATTAGAAAAAATTATATAAGTTTGCACTATAATTACTCAATTTACATAAAAAAATCGATACAATTTTTATATTAAGAATTAAATGAAAAAAATTTTAATTACAGGTGCGGCAGGATTTTTAGGCTCTCATCTATGCGACAGATTTATAAAAGAAAATTATCATGTAATAGGTATGGACAACTTGATTACAGGCGATTTAAAAAACATAGAGCATCTTTTTAAACTCAAAAATTTTGAATTTTACCACCACGATATAACAAAATTTGTACATGTGCCTGGTGAAATTGATTATATATTACATTTTGCATCACCAGCAAGTCCTATCGATTATTTAAAAATTCCAATACAAACCTTAAAAGTAGGTTCATTAGGAACCCATAATTTATTAGGATTAGCACGAGTTAAAAAAGCTAGAATCTTAATTGCTTCAACATCAGAAATTTATGGAGACCCTTTGATACATCCACAAACCGAAGAGTATTATGGAAATGTAAACACCATAGGACCTCGAGGAGTTTATGATGAGGCCAAAAGATTTCAAGAATCTATCACCATGGCTTATCACACTTTTCACGGAGTTGAAACCAGAATAGTAAGAATTTTTAACACCTATGGTCCCCGAATGCGATTAAATGACGGTCGTGTAATTCCAGCATTTATCGGACAGGCTTTGCGTGGCGAAGATTTAACTATTTTTGGAGATGGTTCTCAAACTCGATCGTTTTGCTATGTTGATGACCAAGTAGAAGGTATTTTTAAATTATTACATTCCGATTATATTTATCCAGTAAACATTGGAAACCCTGACGAAATAACCATTAAAGATTTTGCCGATGAGATTATAAAATTGACAGGAACCGCCCAGAAAGTGGTTTATCATCCATTGCCTATAAACGATCCTTTGCAACGACAACCAGACACCACAAAAGCCAAAGAAATACTAGGTTGGGAAGCAAAAGTTAATCGTGCTGAAGGGATGAAAATTACCTACGATTACTTCAAATCCTTATCAACGGAAGAACTTTTAAAAGAAGAGCACAAAGATTTTACAGGATTTATACACTAAAAATGCCACCAAAAACAGGAAGATATTCAAAATACATTCGACCGATAAGCATTTTTCTCGACTTATTGGTTATAAATCTATTTGTGCTACTTTTTTTAAGAGAAAGTATTCACACTATTGGTTATCATTTTATTCTAACAATATTTTGGACAATAATTTCATATTATTCTAGCTTTTACGAAGTATATCGATTTACAAAAGAAGTTTCTATTTTTGTAAAACTTTTTAATCAATTTATACTTATCAGCTTTGTAACTTTTGCTTATGTAGGCTATCAGTATAAATATGTAAGCCCTAATGAAGTTTGGAAATTTATCGTTTTTTCGCTTATCACAGTTTCAATCTTAAAATTTTCAACCTTTTTTCTTCTCAAAAAATACCGATTGTTCTATGGTGGAAATTTAAGAAGGGTTGTCATTTTAGGAAACGGTAAAGATGTTGAAGATTTACAGCAATTTTTCAATTCAAACGCAGATTATGGCTATAAATTATTAGAAACATTTGATTTAAAAACAAATAGGAAAGAAGGTATTAGTAAATCATTTGAATTTATAACAGAAAACAAGATAGATGAAATTTATGCTTCACTAAATACATTAAACAATAGTGATTTAGATAACCTAATTAATTTTGCAGATAATAATCTGAAAACCATAAAATTATTACCCGATAGTAAAAACAGGTTGTTGAGAAATCTAGCGCTTGAATACTATGGATATATACCTATAATATCATTAAGGCAAATACCGTTAGATAAAGAAGTAAACAAACGATTTAAAAGATTTTTTGACATAATTTTTTCAGCTTCAATTATCCTATTTTTAATGTCTTGGCTAACACCATTAATAGCATTGATAATAAGATTAGAGTCGAAAGGGCCAACATTTTTTAAACAAAAGCGAAATGGATTAAACTACAAAGAATTTAATTGTTATAAATTTAGATCAATGTGTTTAAATGAAATTGCAGACATAGAACAAGTGCAAAAAAATGATCCACGAGTTACAAAATTCGGCAAAATAATAAGAAAATTTAGCATTGATGAGTTACCACAATTTTTTAATGTACTTTTAGGTGATATGTCAGTTGTAGGTCCACGACCACATATGGTTAGTCATACTGAAATGTATGCCAAAAGCATTGATAAATTTATGGTAAGGCACTTTATTAAACCAGGCATTACTGGCTTAGCACAAACTAAAGGTTTTAGAGGCGAAGTAGAAACCGAGAAAGACATTGTAAACAGGGTTAAATACGATATTTTTTACATCGAAAACTGGTCTTTTTTATTAGATATAAAAATAATTATTATTACAGTCGTTAATATCTTTAAGGGTGAAGACAAAGCCTATTAATATTATGGAAAATAATTTAGTATCTATAATTACACCTACTTACAATTCAGCAAAATACATTGCACAAACGATACAATCCGTTCAAAATCAGACTTATACAAACTGGGAAATGATTATTGTTGATGACGGTTCGACTGATAATACCAAAGAAATTGTAGCTCAATTTGCATCAAAAGATAATCGAATAAAACCTTTTCAAATGGCTACCAATTCAGGGCCTGCAAAAGCTAGAAACACAGGAATTAAAAATGCAACAGGAAAATATATGACTTTTCTTGATGCTGATGATATTTGGTTCGATGATTTTATAACGACCAGCATAACAACAATTAATGAAACAGGTGTTCCTTTTGTTTTCTCTTCTTATAAACGCTCAAACGAAAATTTAGAATTTGTATATTCTGATTTTATTGTTCCACAAAAAGTTACTTATTCAGACATACTTAAAACCAACTCTATCAGTTGTTTAACAGCTTTTTTAGATATTGAAAAATTAGGTAAAAAGTCTATGCCAGAAATTTTTAAAAGACAAGATATGGGTTTGTGGTTACAATATTTGAAAGAAATTCCGTACGCCTACGGTATTCAAAAACCTTTAGCTATTTATCGAATTAGAGAAAATTCATTATCAAGAGATAAAAAAAAGTTGTTAAAATATCAATGGCAGTTTTATAGAGAAGTGGAGGGTTTAAGTGTTTTAAAATCAGTTTATTATATGATTAATTGGGCAATCAGAGGTTTTTTGAAATATAGAAATTAAGTTAAACCTTCCTCATCTAAAATTTTCACAAAGTGAAAACCCTTTGGACCAAAACCTTGATTGTAATAAAAACGATGAGCCTTAAAGTTGTGTGTATAAGCATCTAAAACAATATTTGTGCAACCAAGATTTATTGCTTTTTGTTCTACAAAATCGGTCATCATTTTGCCAACACCTTTTTGACGATGATTGGTATGAACAATAAAATTATCAATTTCGAGATATTTCCCACTCCATAATTTAATATTATACCAACAACCAGTTATCCCAATACATGTATCGTTTTCAAATACAGCTATTTGCGTGTAATTATTTGGAATCATAAATTGTAAATATTCTTCATATTTTTTTAATGATAATTTTGGGTACAGATGTTGCATTACTTCAAGTTGAGCAAGCATTTCTGGCAAGGTTGTAAGTTCTTTGATTTCCATTTTAATTTAATGATTGTAAGATTTAAAAATTAAAAGATTTAAAAATTGCTCCTTTTATTGCAATTTTGATTACAAAGATACTATTTTCGCAAACGATTTTTGAAAGGCAATTCGTTTTTTATTTTAGCCCCGATTGCAATGGAAATCCTTTGTTTTTTTCTTAAAAAAACAAAGATTGAAATGGAAAGCGGGTAAGGCATTGATAAAAATTCGCAAAAAAATTGCTTCTAAATACTATAAAAAATAAAAAAACAGAACTTAAATGACAAATATACAATTCATCGGAAAAACGGTTGCTACTGCACCAAAAAACATTGAAGCAACGGTTCAGTTATTGGAGGAAGACTGTACAATTCCGTTTATTTCTAGGTACAGAAAAGACAAAACAGGTGGTTTGGATGAGATTTTTATTGAACAAATTGCGAAGTTACAAAAGGATTTTGAAACGATTGTAAAACGAAAGGATGCGATTATAAAATCTATCGAAGAACAAGGGGTAATGACAATAGAATTGCATAAAAAAATTACGGATAGTTTTGATTCACAAGAACTTGAGGATTTGTATTTGCCATATAAAAAGAAGAGAAAAACTAGAGCAGATGTTGCCAGAGAGAATGGTTTAGAGCCGTTAGCAAAAGTAATTTTTGAGCAAAAAACCAATAAAATTGAGTTATTAGCTCAACGATATATTAACGATAAAGTTGCAGATGAAGCTGCCGTTTTGCAAGGTGCACGGGATATTATTGCCGAATGGGTGAACGAAAATATCTTTGTTCGAAAGCAATTACGACGGCTCTATAATCGAAAAGGAATTATTGAAACAAAGGTTGTGAAAAAGAAGGATGAGATTGCTTCGTCCCTCGCAATGACAAAGGGTCAAAAATTTAATCAATATTTTGAATGGTCGGAGCATTTGACCAAAGCACCATCTCACAGATTGCTAGCCATGCTCCGTGCTGAAAATGAAGGTTTTGTAAAGTTGAAAGTTGATGTAGATATTGACGAAGCGTATGATTTAATTGACGAAATTATATTAAAAAACAGTAATTCAGATTGTTTGCCACAAATGCAATTAGCTATTGAAGATAGTTATAAACGATTACTGAATCCAGCAATTTCTAATGAGGCATTACAAGAAGCAAAAGCAAAAGCTGATGCTAATTCTATTCAGGTTTTTGCTAGTAATTTAGGGCAATTATTATTGGCTCCACCATTAGGAGAGAAGAGAATTTTAGCAATAGATCCAGGTTTTAGAAGTGGTTGTAAGGTGGTTTGTTTGGATGAGAAAGGAGATTTGTTGTACAACGAAAACATTTATCCACACCAACCACAAAATGAGGAGGTTATGGCAATGAAAAAGATAAAATCAATGGTAAATGCTTATCAAATTGATGCCATTTCTATTGGTAACGGAACGGCAAGCAGGGAGACCGAATTTTTTATAAAGAAAATTGCTTTTGATAGGCCAATTCAGGTTTTTGTGGTTAGTGAGGCTGGTGCTTCGGTATATTCTGCTAGTAAAATTGCTCGGGAAGAATTTCCTAATTACGATGTAACGGTGCGTGGATCGGTTTCTATCGGTCGGCGACTTTCAGACCCATTGGCAGAATTGGTTAAAATTGATCCAAAAGCGATAGGAGTAGGGCAGTATCAGCACGATGTGGACCAAACAAAACTAAAAGAAGAGTTAGACAATACCGTAATTCGATGCGTGAATTCGGTGGGTGTAAATATAAATACGGCGAGCAAACATTTGTTGAGTTATGTGAGTGGAATAGGCGAGAAAATGGCAGAAAACATAGTGAATTATCGAACCGAAAACGGAGCTTTTATAGATAGAAAGCAGTTAAAAAAAGTTCCAAGATTGGGCGAGAAAGCTTATCAGCAAGGGGTGGCTTTTATCCGAATTACAAATGCTAAAAACCCGTTGGATAACTCGGCAGTGCATCCAGAATCGTATGGAATTGTCGAGAAAATGGCGAAAGATTTGAAGTTTTCGGTTTCGGATTTAATAGGAAATAAAGAAAAAATTGCACAGATAAAACCCGAAAATTATGTAACTCCAGAAATAGGAATTTTGGGTTTGAAAGACATTATAAAAGAATTAGAAAAACCAGGGTTAGACCCACGAAAAGCCGCAAAAATATTTGAATTTGACCCAAATGTAAAAACCATAAAAGATATTAGAACAGGAATGATTTTGCCTGGAATTGTCAATAATATTACCAATTTTGGTTGTTTTGTAGATATTGGCACAAAAGAAAGTGGATTAGTTCATATTTCTCAACTCAAAGCTGGTTTTGTATCTGATGTGAATGAGGTTGTAAAATTACACCAACAAGTTCAGGTTAAAGTAGTTGAGGTTGATGAAGATAGAAAAAGGATACAATTGACGATGATTTTGTAGATAAAACTAATATTACACCCAATAATCACTATAAAAGTTGCCCGTTTCCATAAGTTTTTGATGATTTCCTGAAGCGGTAATTGTTTTGTTTTCTAAAATATAAATGATGTCGGCATTGTTTTTTAGTATATTTAGTCGATGAGAAATAAAGAAAATAGCACAATTTTTTTTGATTTTTTCTAAAAGTTGAATAGTGAAATTTTCTGTATTTCGATCCATTGCGGCTGTGGCTTCATCAAGAATTAAGAGTTGTGGTTTTTTGTACAAAGCTCTTGCTAATGCAATAAGCTGTTTTTGTCCACCACTTAAATTAACACCTTCTTCTCCTAAATTTGTTGCAAAACCTTGAGGTAGTTTATTGAAATAGGTGTCAAAACCATAGGTGTGAAAAAAAATTTCTAAATTTTCTGGTGATTCTAAAGTTCCAAGTATAATATTGTCAACTACATTTCCGTTAAAAATGGTAATTTCTTGTGGAATAACACCAATTAAATCTCGGTAACTTTTTAGTTCAATGTCCGAAAGTTGTAACCGATTATTTACAATAATTTCTCCACTTTCAAATTTATAAAAACGTTGCAAAATTTGACCAATAGTACTTTTTCCACTGCCACTTTCTCCAACAATTGCTGTAATTTTGCCTTTTTTAAGACTGATGTCAACATTAGAAAATAATTGACTTCTTCCCGCAAATCGAAAGGATAGGTTTTTAATTTCTATACTTTCTATAGTTGAAATTGGAATTCCATCTTCGATTTCTTTCTCCACTGATGTAAATTCGAACATTCGCAAAAAAGCGATTTTTGCTTCGTTTATAGGTATTGAAACCATTGCTAAACTAGCTACAGAAGGCAACAAAGAACCCGCTAAACCTAAAACAGCCATTAATTCACCAAGTTTCAATTCTTTGTTAAAAACAGCAATTGATGTGTAAACTAAAATGCCTGTCATGAATAAAACACTACCTAAACCACTTTGCCAAGAAATAGCAATATTAATTTTTCCTAAATTAAAAATTTTGTCTTGAAAAGTGCCAAAAATTGCTTTGTTTTTTATCGAAAATACCTTCTGTTTGTTTGTGATTTTTATGGTTGCAATTCCCTGCATACTCGAAATATAGTTACTTTCGTAAAAAGTATTGGTTTGCATTATTTCTTTTTGCGATTGCATTATTTTATAATTGTATTTATAGATAATATAAAAATATAAAGGCAGACTGATTAAAGAAATTACAGCTACTTGCCATGAATACAAAAACAAGAAAACAACAGAAAGAGTTGCAATTAATACGTCAATTACAAAACTACTTACGAGCATTTTTATTACACCTTGAATTCTATTTATATCATTAGAACGGGTTACTAATTCCCCAATTTTTCGTGTATCAAAGAATGATTTTTTTGAGTATAAAAGCGAGTCAAAAAACGAATTGTTGATTCGGTTGTTAAAATTTTTGGTTTGCTGAAGTAAAAAAAATTCACGTAGTAATATTATACCAATCTTAACTAATTGCAGAATTGTTAATAAGACAATTCCTGTAACTAGCTTGTTTAATTTTCGTGAAGGCAGAATGTCGTCTATTAGTTTTTGCGAAAAAATAGACATTGAAAGCCCAAGACCCGCAATAAAAACACCTAAAAGTACGCTAAACAAAAGCAATTTTTTATCTTCCTTTAAAATTTTTAAAAAGTAATCTTTTTGTGCTTTTTGTGCTGTATTATTGTTTATAAAATCTTTATTAGTTGCTAAAACTAAAACTTTTTTTGAAAACCACTTTTCGTCCAATTCAACTTCGGACACATATTCAACCGTTTTTGCAGGGTCGCCAATCAGAAATCCTTCCTGAGAGTTATATTCATAACAAACAACATAATGTTGGGCTTGTCCGTCGTTAAAAGTTAATAAAATTACAGGGTTTTCATGTTGTTTTAAGGCTTCGATACTCGATTTATAGCCATCAGCATCAAAACCAACACTATTTGCAGCTTGACGCAACCCCAACATTGTTGTTCCTGCAACAGAAGTACCACTTAATTCTCTGATGTTTTCGAATGAATTGTTGCCGCTATAAAATTTTATTATGGATATTAAACACGCTACACCACAATCAGATTGGTCGTGTTGAAGCGTGTGCGTTTTTTTTATATGTTTTAGATTCATTCTTCTAATTCTGTAAATAATATTGAATCTTGTGTAAAATGAAATTCGTTAGGTAGTGGATATGTTATTTCCCGATTTTTGCAAATGTTTTTAAATGCAATTAAATGGTAAAACAAAACTTTAAATTCTTTCAAGTAAATCATCTGTCCGTTGCTATATGTTAATTTACCGGGCAATCCTTCTGCAATTATAAAATCAAAGTAAGCTTTTAATCTATTTTCTCTTTCCGCTTTTTTTACAACATAAGTCATGCTTTGTACACGGTCAGGAAAATCAAAAATAGATTTCCCCATCATTAAACTTGAAAATAAATAGTTACATTCGTCAAAACAAAAATTGGTTGTGTTGCTTAATACTAATTTGTAATGCTCACTTTCTTTAAACAAATTATTAATAAAGTCATTGTTTTTAAACAAACAAAACGAACCTGTAATGTAGTCGTGTCTGCTGCTGATAACGTCGTAATTGTTTAGTAAACTTTCGGTCATAAAATCACGGATGTTGCCATACACAACATCAATATCACCATGCCCCCAAAAATCGTAATTGGCAACCAAATCAGAAAAGATTAATCCATAAGTTGGTTTAAAATCGCATAATTTGTAGGCGTAATCTATATTGACCTCAAAACCCAATTTTGTCGTAGCAATGGTTTTAATTTCATCAATAGTTTTAAAAACAATTTTTACATTGCTGGGTTTGTCTGGAATTTCGGATAAATTGTCGGTAATAATTAGAAAATCTACTGTTGGATTATGCGTGCAAGAATGTATAAAATAAGGAAAATACCATGGGTAATCTCCATACCAACAGGTTATTAATGCTATTGATTGCTGTTTTTTCATTTTGAATTTGTTTTTTTTAAAATATATTCAATTTTGGCTTCGCCTTTTGTTTTTTCTATGAGGTTGTTGTTTTGGTCATAAATCAGCATTGTTGGCACCGATTTGACATCGAAAGTAGTTGAAAAAGTAACTTTATTATCACATAAAAAATGAATGTCGTTGTAATTTAATAATTTATAATTGGTAGCAAACGCCTTTATTTTACTAGCCTCTTCAAACGAAATAAAAACAAGCTGAATGGATTGTAATTGTTCAATATTGTCTTTTATTTGAGTAGCTTCGCTTTGGCAATGTTCACAATCACTGTTGAAATACAAGAAAACGGTGGCTGTATTTTGTTTTAAATTGGCGTTGGTAAACAAATTGCCCTCAATGGTTTGATAGCTAAACGGTGGCATTGTTTTGATGTGTTGTGCAACTGCATTTTTATAATTTATTTTTTGTACTACTTTGTGAACCATATAAGCAATGAGACTAAATGCGAGTATAGGAATTAGTATTTTAA